>JAXDQN010000195.1:0-4568 GCA_034667865.1 Gammaproteobacteria bacterium | reverse complement strand
CGCGCCACCAAACATCGTTGGCTCGCATGTCGATGCGCGCGCCCAAGCGCCTCAGTTTCTCGAGTTTCGCCTCCGGTGCATTGGCCGGCACGACGGCGGTCGCGGCTATCCCTAAGCGGCGTGCCATCCACGCCACGCCGAGTGCGCTGTTGCCCGAGCTGGTTGTGTAAATTCCGGCGGCAAGATCGGCGCGCCTCTTGCAAAGGACCGCATTGGCAATCGGTCGAATCTTGAAGGAGCCGATCGGCTGAAGATTTTCGAGTTTCAAGCGGATGGTTTTGCCCGGTGGAGCAGCATCGCAACCCACCAACGGAGTAACCAGGCTAAAGGTCTCGACCCGCGCTCGCGCGGCATCGATCTGCGTCATGCCAACCGCCTTTACTTCCTCGAGCAAGCGTAATCCTTCCGACGAGCGCGCAGCCGTCATGCGCAAGCGCCGTATAATTGCATGTTTATATGACTGTGCATATAATTCTCGAATGCAACAAAACTTCGAAGCGCTGCGCCGGGAATTTCCGGTTCTGCAGCGCAAGACTTATCTCAACAGCGGTTCGTATTGCGCCCTTGCGAATGAAGTGAGAGCCGCGTTTGAAGCCTACATGGAAGATCGGCTGCTGGTGGGCGCCAATTGGGACGTGTGGGTGACGAAGAACGAATCGGTGCGCAATTTGACGGCATCGCTGTTGAACGCGTCGCCCGATGAGATTGCGGTCACGGCCTCCGTTTCAGCCGGATTGAATGCGGTGGCGAGTGCATTGCAATTTACCGGTCCGCGCAACAAGGTGGTCGTCAGCGACTTTGAGTTTCCCACCAATGCGCAAATTTGGCACGCGCAAGAACCGCGCGGTGCGCGAGTTGTTCACGTACCGCGCGCGGCCGACGGCTACATTCCCGCGGAAATGTTTGCAAAGGCGATCGATGAGCAAACACAACTCGTGGCAATCACGCACGTTTGTTTCCGCAACGGCGCCAAACTGGATATTCCGGGCATAGTGCGCCTGGCCCGCGCCAAGGGGGCCAAGGTGCTGCTGGATTGCTATCAGTCGGTGGGCTCTCTTGATATCGATGTAAAGGCGCTGGATGTCGACTTCGCAGCCGGAGGCATGCTCAAGTACCTGTTGGGTACGGCAGGCATCGGCTTCCTATATGCGAAGGAGTCCTGCGTGCGATCGCTGGTGCCCACCAACAGCGGCTGGTTCGCGCAGGAAAACATCGCGGCCATGGATATCACCGGCAATCGTCCGGCGCCCAATGCGCGGCGTTTCGAAGCGGGGACGCCGCCCGTGGTCAATTGCTACGCGGCCGAAGCGGGATTGAAAATGCTGTTGAAGATTGGCACGCCGAACATCGAAAAGCGCAATTTTGCGCTGACCCGGCGCTGCATGGAAAGTTTGGCGGAAATCGGCTGGCCGAGCATTACGCCGACTGAGGACTTGCGGCGGGGCGCCACCGTTGCCGTGCCATCGCGCGATGCCGCCGGCCTGCAAGCGGAGTTGATGAAGCACGATATTGTTACGTCCTACCGCGATGACAATGTCAGAGCCAGCTTTCACTTTTACAATAACGACGACGACGTTGAGTCCTTCATAGCAGCGATGCAACAACTGCGCGCTTCGTTTAGTCCTCGCTGATGGACATTCGGGTGTTGCGCGGCGCCGAGGTACGCGAACTGCTGCCGATGGCGGAGTGCATCGACCTGATGCAGCAGACCATGATCGCGGTGTCCGAGGGGCGGGTTGTACTGCCGTTGCGTTCGATCCTGGCGATGCCGGGTGATCGCGGAATGATGGGTATGATGCCGGGATATCTCGCCGACCCGGAATGTTTCGGGGTCAAGCTCGTCAGCTTGATTCCGCGCAACCAGCCGCCGCAATATTCGTCCCATCTTGGACTAGTGCTGCTGTTCGAAGCCGAGCACGGCCAGCCTGTGGCATTGCTCGATGCCGCCGAGATCACGGCGATTCGGACTGCCGCCGCCAGCGGGTTGGCGACGCGGCTGCTGGCGCGCAGCGATGCCGGCGACTTGGCGCTGCTCGGCGCCGGCGAGCAGGCGCGCAGCCATTTGCAGGCCATGCTGAGCGTGCGCCCGCTGCGACGCATCCGAGTCTGGGCCCGCGACCGCGCCAAGGCGCAGGCTTTCGCCGCGGAGCAGGGTGCGAAACTTCGGATTGCCATCGAAACCTGCGCCACCGTAGGTGAAGCGGTGACCGGCGCCGACCTCATCTGCACGACGACCAAGGCGCGCGAACCGATTCTTCAAGGCGAGTGGCTGGCGCCGGGCGTGCACCTGAACGTGGTCGGTACCAGCATTGCCGCGGCCGCTGAGATCGACACTCCGGCGGTGGTCAAGGCGCGATTTTTTGTCGATCGGCGAGAATCGACTGTGAATGAAGGCGGCGAGTATTTGCGCGCGCTGAGAGCGGGCGCCATCACCCCCGCGCATATCCTCGGGGAAATCGGTGAAGTGGCAAACGGCTCCAAGATCGGGCGCAGCTCGCCTGTCGATGTGACGCTGTACAAATCGTTGGGTATTGCTCCGCAAGACCTGGCCTCAGCCCATCATGTGCTTAAGAAGGCGCGCGACGCAGGCATTGGGCAGGTCATTGAGTTCTGAGCTCCTACTGCCCAGCGGCGCACAAGTTGCGCAGGCTCGCGAAAATCTTCGCGGCATCGCCATTCGAACACCGCTGCTGAGGCTGAATGCAGATATCGCCGGCGCCAATATTTATCTTAAGCTTGAAAACCTGCAGCCGTGGGGTTCATTCAAAATCCGACCGGCCCTCAATGCACTGAGAACCCGGAACGCCCGGGAGCTTGAGCACGGCGTGTTGACCGCCAGCTCGGGGAATTTCGGCCAGGGTCTTGCGTTTGCGGCCCGTGAAATCGGTACCCACGCCACGATCGTAATGCCGGAAGGCGCTGCACAGACCAAGGTCAGCGCGCTCATCGAGCTCGGCGCGAAGGTCATCCGCAAGTCCTTCGACGAATGGTGGGCGGTGCTCACCAGCCGCCATTGCGAAGGTGAAAGCGGAGTATTTATTCATCCGGTCGCGGAGCAGGCGGTGCTGGCGGGAAATGCGACCATCGCCGCCGAAATTCTCGAGGATCTGCCCGAATGCGATGCGGTGTTGGTGCCGTTCGGCGGTGGCGGTCTGATTTGCGGGATTGGTTCGGTGATGCGCCGCTTGCGGCCCGCGGCACGCATGATCGCCGTTGAGTCAGAAGCCGCTCAACCGGCTGCTGCGGCGCTGAAAAACGCTGGGCCGGTGCGCGTGCCGCATCGGCAGAGCTTCGTCGACGGAATGGGCAGCAGCTCAGTTCTGAACGAAATGTGGCCGCTGCTCAAGCAAGTTGCGGATCAGGCGGCGTGTGTGTCGTTCACGCAAGTAGTAGATGCGATTCGGCTGCTCGCGGGGCGCCATCACGTGATTGCCGAGGCGGCGGGCGCGGCCTCTTTGGCTTGTGCCATGGCGGGACAGGGAGGCAAGGGAAATATTGTCTGTATAGTGTCCGGCGGCAATATGGATGCGGCGAAATTGGGCGCCATCCTCAATGGTCAGAGCCCTTTTTGAAAACCATGCCGCCAAAAAAAAGAAAGGAAGCACCGAACAACCTGAGTACGCCACCGGAGCCGGCGGAGCGGCCGCTATTCGACGATTTTCTGCCGCATTTAATCGCGCGGCTTGCCTATCAGCTCAATGGTGATCTGATGGAGAAATTGCGGCGCGAGGGCATCAATATCACGCGCTGGCGGATTTTGGCGGTGGTCTCCATGCGCGACGGCATCACCATCAACGAGATCATCGATCGCGCAATGGTCCAGCAATCGGCCTTGAGCCGCGCGTTGATGCGAATGGAACAGGAAAACTTGGTGCGACGCGTACCAAGACCCGGTGATGCACGCTGTGTCGAGGTATACCTGACGGACAAGGGGCGCACCCTGTTCAAGACGTTGAATGTTGTGGTGCGCCGCCGCGAGCAGCGGCTGCTGGAGGGCTTTTCAGCGGCGCAAGTAGCGGCGGCGTTTTCGCTGGTGCGGCGCTTGAGTCGCAACATGCGCAGCTAGAGCCATGTGCCTGAAAAAATGGAATGATCCGAAACGCTTCACCACGCAACCCTTCCCCGGCGTAACCTTGGCAGCTCTCAAGTACCTCTATTTGGATCGGCATGTGCTGATGCACGGACACGAACCCTTGGATACCGACAACACGGCTCCGGTTTTTTTGGCACCCTTGCCCGCTCACAAACACCCGCTCAGAGGCGACGCCGACGGGGTGTTGAGGGAAACTCGATGAGCGCCGCCAACGCTCCGGTCGTTGCCAATCGCAAAGGCTACTATTTCGAGGTCAAGGCGGGGAAGCGCTACCTGTGGTGTAGCTGTGGACGCTCCAAGACTCAACCGTTGTGCGACAACTCGCATGTCGGTAGCGAATTTCTGCCGGTTGTATTCAAGGCTGAAAAGGACGAGGACGTCATTTTCTGCGGCTGCAAGCAGACGGCGGCGCGGCCGTTCTGCGACGGCGCTCATAGCAACCTGCCCGGCGGCTATCTCACCGACGACCCAGAGA
>JAXDQN010000194.1:0-3387 GCA_034667865.1 Gammaproteobacteria bacterium | reverse complement strand
TGAATCTCAAGCCCAAGGACTTGAGCAGCGAGCTCTGGCCGGCCTTCGATATTTCGTAGCGAAATGCTTTGGCGCCGTTGATCACCCGCACTCCCTGCAGAGCCAGGTGTTCGAGATAGGCCAGCGTATGAAAAATGCCCGACCCATGTTGGCGGCTGTTTGCCGACGGGCTCATCCGATTGAACAAAACCTTGAACGGCAATTGCTCGCGGCCGACGTCGTAGAAATGATCCGGAATGAATATCCGGTCAAAGGGAAATTTGCGCCGTTCCAGCTCTGCGAACACGTTGGCGAACCACTGCGGGTGCTCGTATAGAAATGCCAGTTTGGCGCGATCCGTGTTCGCGGCTTCGAAGGCGGTAGAGGCAGGGCTCGGCATCAGCATGTTTCGGCTCCCACAGGGGCGGTTGGCGATCTAGGCCGCGCAGAATACTACGGACCCGCTGGTTAGGACCATTGAGACTGGTGATTGTTCGAGAGGCGGCCGGCCCAACGGACGGGCCTATGCTTATGCAGTATGGTTATCTCAGGGAAAGTGCCGCCAACTCCGCGCCGGCCAAATGCAAGTGCAGGACCGCGGCAACGGTGGGCGCAATTTGACGCATGTCTATTTCGCCCGCCGAGCGGCCCTTGGCGATGTTCGGACCCACGATAAAAAACGACGAACGCATTTCGGGGCGTTCGGGCAAATACCCATGCATGCCGAGATTCGACGGCGGCGTGATGAGCGGCGGCGACAGCGCGTAGGCCATTTCATATCCCACTTGCAAAGCCACCACGAAAGCCGCGCCGGGGAATCCGCCGGCCCGATTGATCTCATCGGCGGGGACGATGCGCTCGATGCCATTGGCGGGGTCGCGCACCAGCGTATCGAGCAGTTGCTTCACTCGAACTCGCACTGCCTCGTCCTTCGGGTCCGCGAGCATAATGGCGGCAGAGCCTCCGGCCGGCCAGGGCATGGCCTTCCAGTCGGCGATCTTGCCGGCTTGATTCACGCTAATGAGTCCCGCCTCACGAAATGCCGCGTACAGGTTCACATCATGTTGAATGGCCGCGAAGCCGTGATCGGACACCACGCATACGGTGGCGCGGCCTGGGGCCGCTTTTTCAGCCGCCGCGCGCAGATCGCCAACCACGGTATCGAGCCTTTCGAGCGTCTGGTTGGACTTCGGGCTGAACGGGCCTGACGCATGCTCTTCGGTATCCAGCCCCGACAGGTATACCGTGAGGAGTGCGGGGTGCTTTTTCTCGATCAGGCGGATTGCGAACCGGGCGCGGATTTCATCTTCGGTGACCGTCTCTTCCATGCCTCCCGGGTAGTGGCCCAACTCAGCGGATAACTCCTGCTCCAGGCCGGGAGTACTCAAGGCACGCTGCAGCTTCAGATCATCGTCAGTGCCGGTGCGCCAAATCTGCGGCAGGTTGTAAGTGATGTTGGCGTTGACGCTGACCGGCCAGTAGACGCTCGCCGTCTTCAGGTGCGCCGCCGCGGCGGCATCCCACAGGGTCGGCACTTTGATGTCCTCGGCGTACCAATACCAACCTCGTTCGTTGCGCGCCAAGGGATCGAAGGTGGTGTTGTCGTAGACGCCGTGACGGGCCGGCGAGGCGCCGGTAATCAACGTGGTATGGCTGGGATAAGTCACCGTGGGCAATACGCCGCGAACGCCGTTGGCGTAGACACCCTCCGTCATGAAGGCACGCAGATGGGGCACCTTCAATCCATGGGCGGGCGCCTCGAGGATGGCCTCAGGCTTGAGTCCGTCGACCGATATCAGCACCACCAAAGGTGCGCTCGTCCGACTCGGCGCCGACCATGCGGACGAGACCGCGGACAGCGCAATAATAAGCAAAGAAAAGCGATGTTTCATGCGCGAAGCATACACGTCAAATGGATGTGAACAAACGCAAAAACTCGTCCGCCGCCTTGTGAACATTTTGTTGCCAGTCATCGGCCGCGCCATGATCCGCGCCGTCCGTCACATACTTGACACAGGCGAATGCAGCTTGATGACGCCAACAGACTTTCGCCAACGCGTACGCCTCCATATCCACCAGCGCACACTCCATGGCGACCGCCGCAATGGCAAAGGAATCGCCGCTGCCGCACACGCCGGCGGGCAAATGCGGAAACACCGGCGCGAAGCTCAAGCGTGCCGGCGCATCATCGTAAGGGGTGACGCCGTGTGAAAATCCCAAGCCGCTGACATCCATGTCCCGCTGCACGAATTCATGACACGAGACCAGCGCGCCGGCCGGAAACAGCCGGCTGCCCGCGGTGCCGAAGTTGATCACCAGCGGCATCGCTTGCCGGTGGAAGTTGTACTGCGCAAGCTGCTCGGTCAGCGCCATCGCAGCGTTGACTTTACCAACCCCGCAATACAGCACCGGGATGCCGGCAGTCTCGAACACCCCCGCGGTTTCCGCGCGCAGCGCGACGACCACCAGCTTGCGTGGCAACTGCTGCATCGCTGCGCTAGTACTCGACGGCCGAGCGCAGCGCCAATTCCTGCCAGGCGTAGTTGGCAACGATGTTGAGGTTCACCAGCACCGCCAAAGCCCGCACCTGGTAGCCGGCGCGCTCACAAAGCTCCGCCGACGCACTCAAGGTGCCGCCAGTCGCCAGGACATCATCGACCAATAACAAGCGCCCGCTGCCGCGCTGCATTTCCAATACTCCGGAACCGTATTCGAGCGCATAGGCGATATCGACCACGGGTGGCGGCAGCTTGCCTTTTTTGCGCACCAACACGAAGCCCTTGGAGCGTCTGTCAGCCAATGCTGCGCCCAGGATGAACCCGCGCGACTCGATGCCCGCCACGGCGTCGATCTGCTGCCACTCCTCATCCGAGAGCAAGCCGTTCAGGGCGTCCACGGTCGCGGCAAAGTGATCGCGCAGCAGCGGGGCGATATCACGAAACAAAATCCCCGGCGTCGGGAAATCCGGTACATCTCTGATGGCTCGTTTCAGGTCAAACATGCTGGCTCGCGGTAGGTTTTTGCAATCGCAAGTTTACCGTCTAATTGCGGTACGATCCGCGGGATGTATGACCGACGCAGTTTCCTGGCCATTCCGCTTGCATTGCTGGGGTCGATCGCCCCGGGGCAGCCGGCCACTTCACCGCCACCGGCCGCCGCGCAGCCTGGCCCGCCGCCGATGACGGCGCCACGCGTCATACAGGTACTCGACCAAACCATCGACTGGTATCGCACCCTCGGGATCCAGCAACAGGCGGCCAATGAGCCCAGCGGCTTATTGATTTTGTACGACAATCGCCAGGCGGCAAATCGAGTCATGGCGTTGGCCTTGGAAATTGCGAGAGCGAATGCGGAACTGCTCGCCAAGCAGCCGAACACGCCGAGTCCTGGAGGGGCGGCGTCCACCGC
>JAXDQN010000193.1:0-4543 GCA_034667865.1 Gammaproteobacteria bacterium | reverse complement strand
CGACGGCGAGCTTCCGTATCTGCCGTGGGCGCGAGCCAAACAATTGGAATTGCAAGCCGGATTTTTCAATAACACTAGGCCTGAGTATGTCGAGCCACTGGCGCGCTGCGCGCCAGCGGGAATTCCTAAATCATTTTACTGGCATGGCTATGAAATTAGGCAGTACCCCGGAGCCGTGTTGTTCTTGTTCGGTTCTGGTTCGCGCATCGTCCACTTGGACCAACCCGACCACCTTCCCAGCGTCGTTAGCTTGTGGCAGGGAGATTCGCGTGGTCATTGGGAGGGCAATACCCTCGTCGTGGATGTGAGCAATTTGAACTCCAAAGCTCGACTGGGTCGCACGGGAGACTTCACCACTGAAAACGTGCATGTGGTGGAGCGCTACATTTTCGACAGCGGCAACAGGCGCTATGACTACGTCGCCACCTTCACCGATCCGACGGCTTTCTCACGGCCTTTTACCGTAACGATTCCGGCACGCCGGTGGACGGTCGAGAACGCGCCGAATGACTGGCACTACGAAGTGCCACTGGCGAATACCGTGGGCAAGGATCTAATTGGCGATCATCTGGAACGCATATGTGTGGAGAACAATGGTGGTTTCGGTCAAGTGGCTGTGCAGAGCAAGAAGTAGGTGGCAATGGACAGTCTGATGACAATCGCCGAGACGCTGGAACAATCCGCCGTTGGCCTTGCAATCGCGGAGGGTCGCTATGCTTTTCCGCTCATCGAGGGTATCCACTTAATTGGGTTGTCGGTGGCTGTGGGACTGATCTTCTTAATCGATTTGCGGTTGCTTGGCGTGTTTTTGCCCGCGGTCCCCGTGCGCGCGTTGCATCGGCAATTACAGCCTTATGTATTTGGCGGGTTCGGCATCATCATCGTTGCCGGCGTCTTGCTGTTCCTGTCCGAGGCCTCCACGGTGATCGCGAGCCCACCTTGGCCGTTCAAGGCGTTCTTCTTTTTGGTGGCCACGGTCAACGCGCTGTACTTCGAGTTCGTGATCGCGCGCCGTCCAGCCGCATTTCCTGAAGGTGTGCCTTTACCCAAGACTGTGCGGTATGCAGCCTTCGCCTCATTGTCGCTGTGGGTGCTGGTAATCGTCTGCGGACGACTCATCCCTTACATTCCGCACTGGACCTAAGTATGGAGTTTCTGTTGTGGCTGCAAGCCAGCCAACTATCGCACGTCATTGCCAAAGCCAATCATATGCTTGTGGCAAGCCTGCAGATTGTGCACGTGTTTGGTCTGATACTGCTGTTGGGACCTTTGCTGTTGATCAATCTGAGGGTACTGGGTCTGGTGCTGCGCGAGCAGCCGCTCGAGGATATCGTGGGCCAATCGCTGAAACTGGCATCGCTGGGACTTGCGTTGTCGGTGACAAGCGGCGCGTTCATGTTCGTGTCCGCGCCGCTGCACTATTATGCCAATTGGGCGTTCGACACCAAGATGGCGCTTCTACTGGCGGCTCTCGTCGTCTATGCGTTGATTTTTGCGTGGCGGCCTGCTCAGGTGAGAGCACACATCGCGCTGGCTAGAATTCACATCCTGATGTCCCTGACCCTGTGGATTATGGTGTGCATGGCGGGCCGCGCGATCGGGTTCGTCTAACGTGGAGAAATAGAACGCTGGGAGGGACCGCTAGATCGACGCGCCAAATTCACAAAGATCCTCCGGGTCGGGATCGCTGATGAGCCCGTAGCGTTTCAGCAGGGTCCGCACGACATTCCTGGAGATGCCCAAGAGTTCCGCGGTTTGGACCTGGTTTGATTGGCAGAACTGATAGGCCTCGGTGACTAGTCGGCGTTCGATGTCGCGCAGCGCCTGGCTGCCGGGCTCGCGGAAGTAGTCATGAAAAGCGTGGCCGATACGATTGAGCATGGTGACAGAGGAGCCGCAAGCGCGGCTGGACGGCAGTTTTAAGTGTTCGAGGCCTATTGCATCATCCGGCGCCACCAGCATGGCGTAATGAATGACGTTCTCGAGTTCGCGAATATTGCCCGGCCAATCATGCTCTCGCAGCGCTTGCATGGCCTCACCGGTAAAGGGGGGAGCGGAGCGCTTCAAGCGTGTCGAATATCCTTGCACGAAGTGCAGGCTGAGCGCGTCGATGTCGAGAAGGCGCTCACGCAGCGGCGCGAGCTGAACCGGGACGGTATTGAGTCGGTAATAAAGATCGCGTCGAAACTGTCCTGACTCCACAGCCTCCGCCAAATCGACGTTGGACGCTGAGACAATGCGCACATCGATGGGCGTGGCTTTGCGAGCGCCAATGCGCGTGACCACGCTTTCTTGCAACACCCGCAGCAATTTGCTTTGCAATGCCCTGGGCATGTCGCCGATTTCATCCAAGAACAGCGTGCCGGTGTCGGCGGCCTCGAACCAGCCGGCTCGTCGGGCCGCCGCTCCCGTAAAGGCGCCTGATTCGTGTCCGAACAACTCGCTTTCCACAAGGTGTTCACTGATAGCCGCGCAGTTGACAGCGAGAAACGGGCCCTTGCGAGCACTCTTCCTATGTACATAGCGTGCGATCAGCTCTTTGCCGGTACCGGTTTCGCCCGCGATGTACACGGGCGCGCAACTACCTGCGACGCGATCCAATAGTCTGAGCATCGCTAAGGATTGCGGGTCATCGAAGACCAGGTGTTTCGCGTGCGATGCACCTGACATCGAGTCGGCGTCGAGTTCGACGGGGTGCAGAAGGGTGACGTTGTCCGTAAATATCTCCCGCTCGGTCGGAGGCCGAGTCATCGGCAAATACTAGCGGCTGGCGGCGACGGCTGAAAATAACAAGCGCGCATTTGGTCATTACCTTTCGCACGCCTGCTGCGATTACAACAAACGGTGTTGGCATTCGAGCACAGGGGCGGTGCGAAAGCGTTGATTGGAGCTTCGATAGCGGCATTTCCGCTGTTGGCATGGTTACTGCTAACGATTCTGTCGACGCAACGGGCGTCGCAAGATTGAAGGTGACTTATGAAGAAATGGATTTTGCTGTTGATGAGCGTTTCGGTGTTCTCGGTTGCACTGGGCCAGGGGGTCGAACCCACCAAGGGTCAGGGCGTGACCAAAGCACCTGTCTCCAAAGCGCATCTGCTGTCAAAGGATGAACTGGATAAGTTATTCAGCGAGCCGCAGCAATTGCTGCTCATCGACGTTCGCCGTCCTGACGAGGTGAGTTCGGTAGGCGGGTTTCCGGTGTATTTGAGCATCCAACTCAGCGAGCTCGAGCAAGACATCAAATGGATTCCGAGAGATCGCACCATTGTGACAGTGTCGAATCACGCGGGCCGTGCGGCGAAAGCGGCCGACCTGTTGACGGCGAAGGGCTTCAAAGTCGCCGGCGCGGCGGGCGCGGAAACCTATGAAAAGGACGGCGGTAAGTGGGTCACGCGGATCCCGGTTCCCGCGAAGCCTCCTGCAACGGCAGCCGGAAAATAATTCCCACGTGCGTAAGCGTTCACACTCGAGCGCCTCCATGAGGAGGCCTTTCTTTACTCTGTCCGTCCTCACCTGGTTGGCGCTGTTGTCCGCCGCCTCGCCGGCGGCCGATACAACCGCTACGCCCGCGGACGGCTCCCCAGTGGACGCCGACCCGTCCGGGCTCGATGGTCAACTTGCCACGGTCACCGTAACGGCGCGCAATCGCGCTGAGTCCGCGCAGGAGGTGCCCATTCCCATGTCGGTGTTGCAATCTTCCGATTTGGTGCGCGACAACACGGTAAACATTCAGGACTTGACACAGAAGGCGCCGGGCTTGGAAGCCACCACGCCCAATTCCCGGCGCACGGGAATTTCCATGCGCGGCATCGGAAAATCCGCTGGCAATGACGCCTTGGAGGCCTCCGTCGGTGTTCTCGTGGATGGCATTTTCCTATCCCACCCAGGCATGACCTACCAAGACTTCACCGACCTCGATCAGGTCGAAGTGCTACGTGGGCCGCAGGGAACGCTGTTGGGCAAGAACACCACGATTGGCGCGCTCAGTTTCAACACCAAGGCGCCGTCGTTTTCAGAAGGGGGCAGTGCAACGTTTACCGCGGGAGAACGCAATGCGCATTCGGCAAACGCGGCGTTCGGTAACTCCATCATCGATGACTTACTGGCCTACCGGGTGTCGGCATTTGTGGACAAACAGGATGGTTTCATCACGAATGTGAACGCCGAAGGGGGCACGACAAATGAACGCAATCGCGCCGGTACTCGATTGCAACTGTTGTTGACGCCATTCCCGGGGTTCAGTGCGCGGATCAACGCCGACTACGCGGAGTCGAATGAACGCAGCAATACCAAGCCCATCATCGGCGTGCTGTCGACCTACGACAATGCGGCGCAAACGCCGCGCGTCACTACGCCCGGCGGCTTGGGATTACCAACGACGGCGGCGCAAGTGGCGTTGCAAAACACCGGCACCAACACCTATACCAGCATTTTCAACCGCGCCTACTTTGGCGGTTATCAACCGATCGTGGGGTCGTGGGACGAGGAAGATTTAAACCTTAACGTGCCGGTGATCACGCTTAACCAAGGCATCAGCTCGACC
>JAXDQN010000192.1:0-6214 GCA_034667865.1 Gammaproteobacteria bacterium | reverse complement strand
GCATCGAGGATGCTGTAGCGGCCGACGACATCTTCACGACGCTGATGGGCGATGCAGTGGAACCGCGGCGCGAATTCATCGAGAAGAACGCACTGCAAGTGACGAATTTGGATATTTAGAAATTCGTGACTAGAAAGTGAAATCTTTCTCGGCGGCTCCGCCGCCCAATAGATAGTTCGAGCACATACATGATTTCCGGCGCTCGGGGCCTCTTCTTCATTTTATGCGCGCAGGTTTGCGCAATGTTGACCGGTTGCGCATCGAACTCGGCAAACGCTCTGCTGAAGTATCAACCTACGGCGCGCGAGAGCCCCGCAGCAATTATCGATGTTGGGAAACACGGGCGCGCATGGTCCGTTGACGGTACAGAGACCCCATCCTTTGCGAACACGCTTCGCCTAGCACCCGGAGAACACCGGGTAGGGCTTAACTGCTTGTCCTACGATATTTCTACTACTGCCGTTATATCTGCGGCGGCAGCTGTGGGGGGCGCAATCGGGGCCGCGGTTGCCGCGTCGGCTATCCCGCAAGATAAGCCCCCCTCGACGTTGCAATTCGTTCTGGTGACAGGTCGCTTCGAGGCCGGCAAGACTTATTATTCCCGATGTGTCGCTGCGGACGGAAAGCCGCATGCGTGGCTGGCGGATTCTCCAGATGGCACCGACCTGCCTCAAGGATTTACATCTTTATGCACGCGTGGTTGTCCGCATTAGCAATGGCGCCGCCGATCGAGTGTGCTCCAACAGTTGGCTTCGAGCGATCGCGAGGTCGTGGCTTCGTTGAGCAATAAAGCCGTCGTTCGCGAGTGGCGGCAGTGGGTCCAACACGGGTCACTGGTCTCGCGAAATCATCTCTTTAAAGCAGCCATTCCCGACGTGCGCTAACATTGGACTCGCGACTAGGGAGTTCAGCCAGATCGCAAGGAGCGCACAATGTCATTAGACAAATCTGTCCGGCTTATACGACGCTTTCGTCGGCCTTCCAAATGACGCGAGCAGACATCCGCCACGAAGTGGCTTCAATTCAGCCCTTTGATGAGCAGGAAGAGATCCACCGAGCCGACGCACTGGCATGGATTGACTCAGGTGCGCCTCTCTTTCGGACCGCGAAACCTGCCGTCCCTCCTAAACACTTGGTCTCATATTTTGCTGTGGTTGACGGACACGACATCCTTCTAGTTGATCATAAAATTGCGCAGCTCTGGCTTCCGCCCGGAGGTCACGTCGAGCCAGAGGAGCATCCCCGAGAAACAGTAAAGCGCGAGCTCCGAGAGGAACTCGGTTTCGCCGCCGGACACCAAGTATCAACGTTGATACGATCCGCTCGGATCAGATGTCGCAGGACAAACTATGCTAACGCTCGGCGTCTTTGCCGCAATAACAGATAAAGAGGGCCGCATTCTGTGCGTGCGGATGAATTACGCAACGCACGCTTGGACGACGCCCGGCGGACGGGTTGAGCTTGGCGAATCGCCACTCGATGCCTTGAAGCGCGAGGTGCTTGAGGAATCCGGACTTGACGTGGTTCCGGAAGAACTTGTCGGCGTCTATTCCAAATCCCGCAAGAACGACATCGCCCTATCCCCCGCATTGCTTCAGCAAAAGTGTTACCAGTTGGGGTAGTTGCCTCAGCTGAGATGCTACCGGCGATCGCGCCTGCCACCATGGCGCCTCCACTACCTCGGAG
Source organism: Gammaproteobacteria bacterium (assembly GCA_034667865.1). Classification (GTDB taxonomy): domain Bacteria; phylum Pseudomonadota; class Gammaproteobacteria; order Steroidobacterales; family Steroidobacteraceae; genus Bog-1198. The sequence goes on along the minus strand of JAXDQN010000192.1, from coordinate 4,528 downwards.
GGGCTATGGGCACCAAGATGACGAGCAAGATGACCCATGGTCAATCAGAGGCTGAGCTTCTGACGCCTTCGGCGTCAGACTGCGCTTTGTTCAAGATCGATAAAATATTGTCAAGCACACCAAGATTGACTTCCGCCGGTAACATCGTTCATGAGCGCGCGCTCTCTATGAGCTCATCCAATCCAAGTACTGGTTGAACGGATCGAGTTCAATCTCCTGAGATCGGACATTGGCCAGCGGCGGCTTCGCGTCCGTCAGCCGTAGCTCAGCCTCCTTCGGTTGTGCGCCGCCAATATTCTCCGGGACGATTTTTTTCGATCTCATTGATTCGTTGCATGTCGAGCAGGTCACGATCAACGCTGATCAGCAGGTTGCACTCGCCGCCGACCGCAGTACCCAAGACTGGTAAGTCAGTCGGATCTCGGCACGTGTCTTCTGGTAAGTCGGTCGGGACAACAAGGATGGCCACGCGGCGGAGAAACGCGGCTATCTGATCAGTCTCCCGCTCGGGGAAGCCGAATTTTTCCTTTAGCTTGCGTCCGAGTTCCTCCAGTATGAATTCGGACGTGACCAATTCATGGTGTAAGAGTAGGTCTTCCAGCAACTCGGCGCACACGCCCGCGCGACTGATATGAGCCGCGATCAGAACCGAGGAATCAAGCGCAATCCTCACTTCCTCTGTAAGACTTCAAAAACGTCTTCATCGGTGTTAATGCCGGCAGCCTGTGCGCGCGCCACTAACCTGCTGCGCAACGTGCGAAATTCCGCGACTCGCAAGTAGCGTTTCAGGGCCTCTCGTGCAAGATCACTCTTTGAGATCCCGAGCGCCGCGCTCTGACGTTCAAGGGCCTTATCCAGATCATCTGGTACACGCAATGTTAAGGTGCTCATGTATTACAATGTACTACAAGCGAGAACTCCTCGCAAATTGGGCGTTTAGCGCGAGGGCGCCGCTGAGGGCGCGAGCGAACCTCCTTCCAGCCAACGCTGTACCTGCAACACTTCGTTTGCACGCGCCTTCTTATCGGACGGCTCGGGTAAGTAGATACACTCCTTGTCCATATCAAGCCCCGGGGCTATTTTAGCCCGCGTGCTCAACCCTCTCGACAAAATTCCCGATGTCCGTGACGGCTTGACCCGCGAAGAGCGGGTGGTGTTGTGGGTGTTGCACGAGACTCAGAAGGAACGAGGCGGTCGGAACGTCCCCACGGCCATGCTATGGGGCCGGGTGTGCGAACACTTCTACATCAGTCCCGAAGATTTATCGCTGATGCTGGCGCGTCTTGGGGCTCGCAAGTAAGCCACGTCACTTCGCATCTTGGTCGAGCGCCGTCACTTCCTCAGGCGTGATCGCATCGTTGAAATGATTGCCGAAATTGCTGCGCACGTAGTTGATCACCGCAGCGATCTGCACGCTGGTCAGCGCCGCCGGCGGACCGCCGAAACCAACGGCATGCTTGGCGCTGAATGCCGGCATATTGCGTCGTCCCATGAGCAAGGTCAGCCCCATGAATTGGCGCGACGCCAATGCGGGATCGCCCGCGAGCGCCGGATATTTGCCCGCGCCCACGGCGCCTTTCGCATCAGGCATATGACAGCCCTGGCAGATGCGTTCGTAGATCTGCTTGCCCGTCGTTACCGTGAGGGGCGTGCTGTCGAAGATACCCGCCGACTGGGCCTGTGCCGGCGACCGAATCCCCACGGCGCTCAGCAATCCGCAGCAAGCAGCAGCGACGCACAAATAGGCCAACGAAATCGGTTTCAACCGCTTCATGCTGAAGCTCCGGCGGCCAACGCCCGTTGCTGCAGTCGACCCAGTGCGTCTAGCGCAGACGTTACGGCGCCTTCCTGCCAGGCCGGCATGTAAGAGGCGTGTTCGCCGGCCAGAACGATACGGCCGTCGAATGCGCAGAGATTGTCGTAGTGCTCCGCGCGCGCGGCATCGCTCCACAGACCGAAGCAACCCATGGCGGAGGGCACGCGATGCCAAGCCACAGCCACGCCGTTGTCAAACTCTTGGGCGTACTGCGGATGAATCTGACTGCCGTATTCCACGGCTTTCGCGACTCGCTCGGCCGGACTCATCGAAGAGAAGTGCATGGAATTGAACATGTCCCAGATATAGGCACCCAGCAGCACTCCTTTGCCTGCCGCGAAAAAGCGGCTGCTCGGATAGCTGATCTGCCCGATAGGCAGATCGGTGTAGGTGATGCCGCCGTAGATCTGCTCGTCTTCTTCCCAAAAGCGCCGTTTAAATTGCAGACCGACCTTCAGCCCAGTGTTGTATGGCACCGAGGCAATGGCCTTGGCCATGGGGCCGCCTACCTTCATGGGAATCTGGCCGAGGATGGACAGTGGAATGGTGCAAACGCACCAGTCGGCCTTCGCCGTTTGCTTGGCAGAGCCGGCGCTCAAGTCCTCGTAGCTGACACTGACCCCGTGATCGTTCTGGTCGATGTCAATGACCTTGGCGTTATAGCGAATCAAGGGGCCCAACTCCCGCCCAAAGGCCTGGCCCACCATCCCCATGCCGCCGACCGGCTGAAACATGGTGGTTTGCATGTCGTATAAGTCGCCGAACGATAGAGCGGCCCACAATCCCGATTTCAGCAAGTCGCCCAAGGCCACCGGCTGGGAGTAGATCGGCTTGGCACTCAAGCCGCCACCCGGCTCTTTGTCGAATCCGCGCCGGTCGCTGCTGCCGAATCCTTTGACATAGCGGTAATTCCGGTCGAGCGCACCACTCGCCTGCAGCGAGTCGAGCAGCAGCGCGCGATCTTCCGCGGTGACGTCGGCGTCGAGTGCATGATTCTGCGTCGCCTTGGCGAGCAGCTCGGCCACATGCCCGTTGTAGTCGCCTTTGACCGCGCGTAATCGTTGCGGCTTGCCGCCGAAGGCGTTGCTGCTATGGAGATACGCGTTGTGATTGATTTGCACGAACGGCTCCAGCGCCACACCGAGCCGCTTGCAGTAGCTCAGCATGCCGTGGTGGTGGTAAGGCAACCGCCAAGGACCCGGATTGATGTACAGGCCGGGATCGAAGCGGCATTCCTGCGTATCTCCGCCCAGCTCGGTGTAGCGATCGCCGCCGCGCAAGGTCCAGTTGCGGCCGCCCGCGCGAGCGTTGTATTCAAGGACTTGCACTTTGTATCCGGCATTGCGCAACTCAAAGGCAGCCACCAGTCCAGCCATGCCCGCTCCCAGCACCAGAACGGACGCGCCCTTGGGGGCGGCGGCGAGTTTCGAGGGGCCTTTGAAGCTTGATTCGGCTGCAAAACCCAGACTATGCATCGCCTGGTACATGGCGGTGCCGCCGGCAGTCACGCCAATCATGCTCAGAAGCCGCCGTCGTGAAACCGAAGTGCCCACTTCATCCGTCATGCTGTTCGCCTTGGTTGGGTGACTTCCGCAGCATAGCCTGTAACTTCTACAACTGCAGCGCGGTCGTGAGACGTTCGTCGACCGTGCTATCGCGCGCTAGTTGCCGTCCTTCACGACAGCTCCATTCTTCATGACGAAGGCGAAAGTCGCAGGCTAATTTTTCTCTGCAATTCCCAGTTCATGTTTGATCACCGACAGAGTTGTCTTCCACGACGGAGAGGTGGCTGCGGCTTCATCGAAATGGCTTGCACCCGGCAGCACGATGACCTCCGCTGAATCGCCGGCGGCCTTCGCCTTGGCTGCGAATCTAAAGGCGACTTCCGTTGGTACCAGGCGGTCCACTTCGCCGGTGATCAGCACCAAATGACTGCCATTGGGGAGCAATTCGGCCGGATTGGTGTCCGCAAAGACATTGGTACGCGTGCCGGTTGGCTCGCCAGTCAGTTTGGAAACCTCAAAACCGCACACGCCAGTCCAGGCTTGCAGATCGTTGATGCCTCCCAAACTGACGACGTGACGGATGGATAGGGGCCTCGGTCGGTACAAGGGACTGGTCGCAGGAATGAGCGCGCGACCTGCTGCCCACTGCACCATGTAACCGCCGGCGGAATGCCCCACTGCCGCTAATCGGCTCATATCCAATTGATGAGTCTTCGCTGCGGCCGAAAGCGCCTCCAAGGCGCCGATCATATCCTCGTATGTACCCGGATAACCGCCGCCTGCCTCATCGACGCGCCGATACTCGACATTCCACACGGCGATGCCCTCCGCCGCCAGCGCACCGGCCATATTTCGAAACTGTTTTATGCCGTCGAATTCCGTCTGCCAGCAGCCGCCATGCACCAACACCACCACCGGGAATGGTCCTGCGCCTGGCGGCCTGAACAGTTCGGCGTACTGCGAAGCGGCGGCTCCATAAGCGATATGCGCGGTGGGCTCGGGTCCCTGCAGCACCATGTACTGCGCCAATGTCATCGGTCCCGCCATTGCGCAACTCCCCGCTAATCCGATCGCGATGCACACCGAGCTTCTGAACCATCGGTCCATTTCGCTGTCTTCTTAAGCACGCTCAGCGCGCGACTGGTCTATTGTAGACGAGGCCCGCAGCTCAGTGACAAACACTCCCCGGAGGTCAGCATGAAGATCG
>JAXDQN010000191.1:0-5034 GCA_034667865.1 Gammaproteobacteria bacterium | reverse complement strand
GCTGGCTACGGCCAAGGCGCGCCACCGCACCCCCGATACCTGTTCGATGATGAAACCGGCGCCGTCCAAGCCGATGCGATGCCGCTCGACCCCACAGTAGTGCGACAACACGCCGAGAATGGGATTGCCGCGCGTCAGGTCGGCATAGGTGCTGTCGGTGCACCAGATTGGCCACGGCCGGGTCGATTCGCGCAACATGTATAGGCCGGAGGTGTGGTCGACTTGCCCGTCGACCAAGAGAATGGCGGCCAGCGCGGTGTCGCGAATGCCGCGCGCCGGCTGCAATTGAGGGTTTGCGGCCAGTTGCGTCAACACATCGGGAGAGGCATTCACCAGCGCCCATGCGCTGCCGTCGCCTACGGCAATGGATGATTGCGTGCGCGCGCGTCCGGCAAAATTACCGGCGCGATAAGCGCCACAGTTAGGGCAATTGCAATTCCACTGAGGGAAGCCGCCACCCGCGGCCGATCCAAGAACTCGGATCTGCACTAAAGGAATGGGCGCTCTCGACTAGGCGAAGAGCGCCCTCGCGTTTTCAGCGGTTGGACACGTACATCGTGATTTCCATGCCGAACCGGATTTCAACAGCTTGCGGGGTTTCCCAGGTCATTACAAATCTCCTCAGAGTGATACCGACCCCATAGTCCGCCCGAAGGGTTGCGGGCCGAATCGGCAGCATCATGAATCTAGGCTCATGATAATCATGAGGGGCACCCGGAGCCTCCATGCAGGCGGCCTGCTAACATCGGAAGGTGCGTCTGCGAACCCGTTTGAATCTGGTCGTGACCGGCTTGAGCGCCGCGTTCGTCGTGGTGCTCATCACGGCGGAAATCCAAAGCATGCGCGGTTCCGTGCGCGAGGAGACCGATGCGGCGAATCGCATCGCCTCGCAATTCTTGGGACGCACGACGTCTGTCTATTCGAATCTCGGCGGCCCGGACGCAGTTTTGCAATTCCTGAAGGAGCTTGGACACGTGCGCGCCAACGAGGTTTCCCTGAAATCAGCCACCGGCGAGCTGCTGTACCGCTCGCCGGCCGCGACCTATAAGGCGGGACGTGAGGCGCCCGATTGGTTTGCGCGCCTGCTCGCGCCGCCTGAGTCGCGCTACAGCTTCGAGTTGCGGGGCGGATTGGTGCTGGTGGTCGAGGCACAGGCATCGCGCGCCGTGTTGGACGCCTGGGATGAAATCGCGCGCTTGGCCCTGATCGCAGTCGTCATGCTATGCATCGTCAATGGACTGGCATTTTGGCTGGTGGCGCGGGTCCTCAAGCCCTTTCCCATCATCGTCGGCGGATTGGAGCGCGTGCAGAAGGGAGATCTCGGATTCAGGTTGCCGCAGCTCGCCGGCTATGAGGCGCAAGCCATCGGCGTGGCATTCAATCGTATGGCTCAGGGGGTGCAAGACAAAGTCTCCGCCGAGCAAAAGGCGCTCGAGGCCGAGGCGCGTCTCGAAGAGCGGCGCGAGCTGGCGTCACTGGCCGAGCAGCGGGTGGAAGAGGAAAGACGCCTGATCGCACATGAGTTGCACGACGAATTCGGCCAATCGGTCACCGCCATTCGCAGCCTGGCGGTGGCCATTGCCCACCGCGTGGGCGCCGCGGATGTGGAAACCGCCAATGTGGCGCGACTGATTTCCGATGAGGCGGGGCGGCTGTACGATGCCATGCACGGCTTGATTCCGCGGCTCACGCCCCTGTCCTTGGACACCTTAGGCCTGTCCGATACGCTGGAGAACTTGGTGCGCGATTGGCAGCGACGTCACCCGCAGACCGCGCTGAACCTCACCCGTGAACTGAAGCAAGACTTGAGTCCCACCGCGGCGCTGACCGTGTATCGCGTGGTGCAAGAGGGCCTGATAAATGCGTTGCGCCATGCGCAGGCCTCGCAAATCGATATCCAAGTGGTCAGCGATGCGCAGAGAATTTGCGCGACAGTGACGGACAATGGGGTGGGGCTGGCAGCCGATTGGTCGCACGCCGGACATTATGGTCTGCGCGGACTGAGGGATCGCGTCGATCAGCTCAAAGGAACCTTCAGCATCGGCGCCGGCAAGAGCGGCGGCGTTCGTCTCCACGCCGACATTCCTCTAGGATCAGCTACATGATCACAGTTCTGTTGGTCGATGATCACGCCGTGGTGCGCATGGGATTTCGCCTGCTGCTGCAGGCGGTCGCGGATGTGAAGGTGTTGGCAGAGGCTGATTCGGGCGAGGCGGCGTGCCAGTTGTATGCCGAGCTCGAGCCCGACGTGACGGTGATGGATTTAGCCATGCCCGGCATGGGTGGACTGGCTGCGCTGCGGCGGATTCGCGCCCGCCATCCGCAGGCGCGCGTGCTGACGCTATCGGCGCATGATGACCCCATGCATGCGCGCCGCGCGCTGCAAGAAGGTGCGCTGGGGTTCCTGTCCAAGCGCAGCGCGCCGGAAGCCCTGGTCGAGGCGGTGAACGCCGTTGCGTCCGGGCGCCGCTATTTGGACCCTGAATTGGCGCAGAAACTGGCGCTGTCGGAATTCGATGGAGCGAGCAAGTCGCCGGTGGAGCGTTTGTCGGAGCGGGAATTTGAAGTATTCGTGCGATTGGCGGGCGGGGCCAGCGTGGCGCGCATCGCGCAAGACTTAAGCCTGTCGGCCTCGACGGTCGGGACCCATCTGTACAACATCAAGCAAAAGCTCAGCGTCGCCAATCAATCGGAACTCACGCTGATCGCGATCCGTCACGGGCTGATCCAGGCTTGATATTTCACCGGCCATTGTTGCGCATCATGAACGGCGCAATTTTAAGGGGTCAGTGTAACGGGCATGACACAGTGAGCTGTGATCCGCGTCGCAAACTCATCGCGGCCGAAATCATAAATAGTTGATTTATAAGACTTTACGTTCTTATTCAATTTTCTTTACGGAATTGGTCCCGATGGCATAAGCATTGCTATTTTATATCGCGGCCCGCTGTGCGTCGAAGGACAGCACGTGTTTGGGTTTGGGCCAGAAGAACAAAGCATTGGCAATTTTTGCAAAGGAGGGAGTTTTGCACCTATCGACTGAAAAAGATCTAAGCACGCAGACCCACGCAGCAGGAGAATTGAGATGACATGGCTCACAGCAAATCGTCGCGTTAAATTTATTTACGCCGTCGCAGCGCTCGTAACGACCTGTGGTGCCGCATCGGCCGCTACGGATTCCGAGCAGATGACGCGGTTCAAGGACGGGAATCAATGGGGCGCCCCCGCAGGCAACCTGAATTTGACCCGCTACAGCACTCTAAAAGACATCAACACCACCAACGTCAAAGACCTGAGCATGATTTGGTCGCAGTCGAGCGGCACCTTGCGCGGTCACGAAGGGCAACCTCTGGTCATTGAAAACGTCGGCGGCAAGCCGATGATGTTCATGGAAAGCGGCTGGCCAAACATCGTGCAAGCTTTGGATCTTTCGGATCCGGACCATCCGGTGGCGCTCTGGCGCTATGTCAAGACCAGCGGCCGCGACGAATCGGCCGTTCCGCGAGCCTGCTGCGATACGGTGAACCGCGGTCTGTCGTACGCCGAAGGCAAGCTGGTGTTCGGTACGTTGGACGGCTATGTCATTGCGCTCGATGCGGTCACGGGTAAGGAAGCCTGGGTCGTGAAGCACGCATTTCCGGATCATGGCGAGACCATCACGCCGGCTCCGATCATTGCGAATGACAAAGTGATCATTGGTTTCGGCGGCGACGAATTCGCGGCCCGCGGCCGTGTTACTGCCTACAACCTGGCGGATGGCAAGAAGGTGTGGGAATGCCACTCGACCGGCAGCGATGCCGATGTGTGCATGTCCAAGAACACCAACAAGAAGCATCCTGAGTACGGTCAGTTCGGCAAGGACCTAGGTATTCACACCTTCCCCGGCGATGAATGGAAGCGTGGCGGCGGCGCGGCGTGGGGCTGGTATGCCTACGATCCGGCTTTGCACCTGGTGTACTACGGCACGGGCAACCCGGGCTTGTGGTCTCCCCAGTATCGTTGCGCTGAACCGCTGACGCAGGAAAATTGCAACAGCGGCAAGTTCGACAACAAATGGTCGATGAGCATTTTCGCGCGCAACGTCGATACCGGCGAAGCCGAATGGATCTATCAGATGACTCCGTTCGACCAGTGGGACTATGACGGTGTGAACGAAGTGATTCTGGTCGACATGAATGTCGATGGCGCCATGAAGAAGACGCTGGTGCACTTCGATCGCAACGGCTTCGCGTATGTCCTGGATCGCACCGACGGCACGCTGTTGCGCGCCAACAAGTACGTCACCACCAACTGGGCCGAAAAGGTCGATATGAAGACGGGCCGTCCGGTCAAGGTTGCCGAGCATTCGCCCCTGAAAGCGGGCGTGAACACGCAAGCTTGTCCCTCGGCGATGGGCGGCAAGGATCAGCAGCCGGCGGCGGTGGATCCCACGGATCCCACCATGTTCTACGTGCCCACCAACAACTGGTGCATGGAAGATGAACCTCAGGAACGTTCACACACGCAGCAAGGCACCGTATACGTGTTTGCGAATGTGTACATGTATCCGGAAAAGCCGGGCGTGACGGGCAAGTTCAAGAAGTTCAACGTGGTCACGGGAAAAACTGAGTGGGAAATTCCCGACCCATATCCGAACTGGGGCGGGGCACTGGTGACGGCCGGCGGCTTGGCCTTCTACGGCAGCTTGGGCGGCGACTTCCGCGCGGTCGATCGTGCATCGGGCAAGGTGATCTGGTCGAAGAAGCTGGGCTCGGGCATCATCGGCAATCCCATCACGTACTCCGTGAAGGGCAAGCAGTATGTGTCGGTGTGGTCGGGCATCGGTGGTTGGATCGGTCTGCCGGTGACGGCGGGCTTGGACTTGAGCGACAAATTCGGCGCCATCGGTGCGACCGCGATGACCAAGGCAGCCAACCTCAGCACAATCCCGCAGGGGGGTACGCTGTACACCTTTAAAATAGGTAACTAACGCAAACGTAAGTTTTGCAATTCAAGAACCCGGTGGCGCAAGTCACCGGGTTTTTCTTGGGTGAT
>JAXDQN010000190.1:0-6334 GCA_034667865.1 Gammaproteobacteria bacterium | reverse complement strand
CGTGACAAAGGTGATGGGCACTTCGCAGGACAAATGACTGCCTTCGCGCTCGAAGATCGCGTGTTCGCGGACTTTGATCTCGACATACAGATCACCGGCGGGGCCGCCGTTTCGGCCCGCCTCGCCCTCGCCGTTCAAGCGAATCCGATCGCCGGTGTCGACGCCGGCCGGCACGCTGACCGCGAGTTTTTTCTCCTGGCGCACGCGCCCCTGGCCGTAACAGGTGTCGCAGGGATTGGTGATGATCTTGCCGCGGCCTTTGCAGCGCGGACAGGGTTGCTGGATGGTGAATATGGACTGCTGCACGCGCACCTGGCCCTGGCCATTGCAGGTGTCGCAGGTCTTCGGTGTCGAGCCTTTGGCGGCGCCCGATCCTTTGCAGGTCTTGCACTCCGACAACGAGGGAATCTGAATCTCGGTCTCGGTGCCGAACACCGCCTGCTCGAGGTCCAGCTCCAGCTCGTAGCGCAGATCGGCCCCGCGGAACACCTGCGAGCGGCCGCGCTGGCCACCCGAGAAAATATCGCCGAACATCTCGCCGAAAATATCGCCGAATGCCTCACCGGCCGTGAAGCCGCCGCCGCGATTGCCTTCCAGTCCGGCGTGGCCGAACTGATCGTATACCGCGCGCTTCTGCGAATCGCACAAGACCTCGTAGGCCTCTTTGCACTCTTTGAATTTGAGTTCGGCGGTGGGATCGTCGGGGTTGCGATCGGGATGAAACTTCATGGCCAGGCGCCGATATGCCTTCTTGATGTCCGCTTCTGTGGCATCGCGCGCCACGTCGAGGAGCTTGTAGAAATCCTGCTTCGCCATCACCCACCCATAACAACGAACCGCCGGTACCTTGATACCGGCGGTTCCATTTCAGCTACCTATCTCATTCCATCCAAGGCCTTACGCTTTCTTGCGGTCGCCGTCCTTGACCTCTTCGAACTCGGCATCCAGCACGTCGTCTTTCGCCGCACCGGTGTGTCCCTGGGATGAGCCGCTTTCGCTGCCGGCGCCTGGGGCCGCGCCCGCGGCCGCCGACTGCTCGTACACCTTCTGCATGATGGCGCTGGAGGACTGCTCCAGAGCCGCGGTCTTGCGCTCGATGTCGTCCTTGTCATCGCCGGCCATCGCGGTCTTCACGTCCGCGATAGCTGCGGTTGCCGCAGTCTTTTCGTCATCCGAGAGCTTGTCGCCCAAATCCTTGAGCGCCTTCTCGACCGTGTGGACGGCGGCATCCGCCTTGTTGCGGGCGCCCACCACCTCGCGAAACTTCTTGTCCTCTTCGGCATGCGCTTCCGCATCCGAGACCATGCGCTTGATCTCCGCCTCGGACAGGCCGCTCGAGGCCTTGATCACGATGCGCTGTTCCTTGCCGGTCTTCACGTCCTTGGCCGAGACATTCAGGATGCCGTTCGCATCGATGTCGAAGCCGACTTCGATCTGCGGCATGCCGCGCGGCGCGGGCGGAATATCGGTGAGATCGAAACGGCCCAGCGACTTGTTGTCGGTGGAACGCTCGCGCTCGCCCTGCAGCACGTGAATGGTCACGCCGGACTGATTGTCGTCGGCGGTGGAGAAAGTCTGCGTCGCCTTCGTCGGAATGGTGGTGTTCTTCTCGATCACCTTGGTCATCACGCCGCCCAGGGTTTCGATGCCCAAAGACAACGGGGTGACGTCGAGCAGCAACACATCCTTGACGTCGCCGGCCAACACGCCGCCCTGAATCGCGGCGCCCACGGCCACGGCTTCATCGGGATTGACGTCCTTGCGCGGCTCCTTGCCGAAAAATTCCTTCACCGCTTTCTGCACCATGGGCATGCGGGTCTGGCCGCCGACGAGAATGACCTCGCCCACGTCCTTCATCGACAGGCCGGCGTCCTTCAACGCGATACGGCACGGCTCGATGGTCTTCTGTACCAAGTCCTCGACCAGCGACTCGAGCTTGGCGCGGGTCAGCTTCATGTTCAAGTGCTTGGGGCCCGCCGCATCCGCCGTGATGTACGGCAGGTTGACTTCGGTCTGCTGGCTGGACGACAGCTCGATCTTGCCTTTCTCAGCCGCCTCTTTCAGGCGCTGCATGGCCAGAGGATCCTTGCGCACGTCGATGCCGCTTTCCTTCTTGAATTCATCGGCCAGATAGTTGATCACGCGCAAGTCGAAGTCTTCGCCGCCCAGGAAGGTGTCGCCGTTGGTGGAGAGCACTTCGAACTGACGCTCGCCATCGACCTCGGCGATTTCGATCACCGACACGTCGAAGGTGCCGCCGCCCAAGTCATACACGGCAATCTTGCGATCGCCGCCGTCCTTGTCCAGGCCATAGGCCAACGCGGCCGCGGTGGGTTCGTTGATGATGCGCTTGACGTTCAAGCCGGCGATGCGGCCTGCATCCTTGGTGGCTTGACGCTGCGAATCATTGAAATATGCCGGCACCGTGATCACGGCTTCGGTCACCGGCTCGCCCAGGTAATCCTCGGCGGTCTTCTTCATCTTCTGCAGGACGCGCGCGGAAACTTCCTGGGGCGCCATTTTCTTGCCCTGCGCATCGACCCATGCATCGCCGTTATCGGCCTTGACGATTTTGTAGGAGACCATGCTCATGTCTTTCTTCACCACATCGTCGGTGAACTTGCGGCCGATGAGGCGCTTGACTGCAGCAATGGTATTGGCAGGGTTGGTGACGGCCTGGCGCTTGGCGGACTGACCCACCAGCACTTCGCCATCTTTCGTGAACGCGACGATCGACGGCGTAGTGCGGTCGCCCTCGCTGTTCTCGATGACCTTGGGCTTGCCGCCCTCCATGATCGCGACGCACGAATTGGTCGTGCCGAGATCGATGCCAATCATTTTACCCATAGTGAAAACCCTCTAAAAATTCTACAGCTGCCGGTGATTTGGGGATGTTTCGCGTACTTTTCAATTGTCGCCGCCCGGAGATTTGCTGACGATGACCCGCGCGGGACGCAGCAACCGGCCGTTCAAGGAATAGCCTTTCTGAATCACGTTGAGCACGGTATTGGGCGGCTGGTCGACCGACACCTGCGCCACCATGGCCTCATGCCAGTTGGGGTCGAAGGGCTGACCGGCCGGATCGATGACCTTGATGCCCGCCTTCTCGAAGGCATTGTGCAACTGCTTCAAGGTGGCCTGTGCCCCCTCCAGCAGCGCCGGTCCCGGGTTGCTCGAGCCGGCCGCGATGCCCGCCTCCAGCGAATCGCCCACGCCGACCAGTTCTTGCGCAAAGCGCTCGACCGCGTACTTGCGGGCGTTGTCCAATTCGCGCTCCATGCGCTTGCGAAAATTCTCGAACTCGGCCACCGACCGCAGGTAGTTATCGCGGTTTTCGGTGGCCTTGGCCTCGGCGGCCGCCAACGCCGCATCCAGCGCGGGGGTGCCGTCCAAGTTGGGGTCAGCCGCCGCGTGGGGCTGTGGCTGGTTGAAATCGTTCACTCGCAGGGCCCTCAAAAAAGTCAGGCAATATATCGCCCGAAGGGGCGGATTTGGGGGCTATTTGCGGGCGTTCAAGGCGGAACCGAGCAGTTTCGCCGTTACGTCGACGATGGGTATCACCCGCTCGTAGGCCATCCGGGTCGGGCCGATGATCCCCAAGACCCCGACCACCTGGTTGCCCAGCATGTAGGGCGCGGTAACCACGCTGATGTCGTCCAGAATGCGGTGGCCGGACTCCTGGCCGATGAAGATCTGGATGCCGTCGGCCCGCAGACAGCTGTCCAGAAGACGCAGAATGGCGTGCTTCTCATTAAAAGCTTCGAACAGCCGCCGCAGCCGGTCGACATTCGACAGCTCGGCAAAGCCCATCAGGTTGGTCTCGCCGGCTATGACATATTCCATTTTGTCGTCGGGCGCGGTGTCGAACACCTTCTGCGCCACTTGGATGGCATCCTTCATCAACTGATCCATGTGCTGGCGCGTTTCCTGCAGCTGCGCCACCAACTGAGCGCGCACATCGGGCAACGAACGCCCGGAGAAGGCCTCGTTCAAATAATTGGCCGCGCGCCGCAGCTCCTCGTTGGTGTAGTGGCGCTCCAGCTGCACCACCCGGTTCTGGACCTCGCGATTGCTCATCACCATGATGGCCAGCGCGCGATTTTCCGACAGGCTGACGAATTCGATGTGCGACAAGGCAATGTAATTCGGATTCGGCAGCGTCACGAGCCCCGCCATGTGCGTCACGCTGGAGAGCATCTGCGACACGGTCTGCACCAGCGAACGGCCGTTATTGGCATCGGCAGTCAGGCGCCGCTCGATGTCCTCGACTTCCTCGTGATGCAGGGGCTTGAGCTTCAACAAGGTATCGACGAAGAAGCGATAGCCCTTGTCGGTGGGAATGCGGCCGGCAGAGGTGTGCGGCGAGGCCACGAAGCCCAAATCCTCCAGATCGGCCATGACATTGCGGATGGTGGCGGAGGAGAGACTCAAGCCCGAATCACGCGACAAGGTGCGCGATCCCACCGGTTGGCCATCGCGAATGTAATTCTCGATCAAGGCCTTGAGCAGCTGTTGTGCCCGCTCATTTAGTCCCTCGTCGGCGCCGTCAGTCATATGGCTCCATATAGCACGTCTGACGCTACCTAGCGCGGCGAACAGAAGTCAAGGTCCGCTCCAAGTGGACAAAACTCGCCGTTCAGGCGCGTGACCGCCTCATTGCCGTCATGCTACAAGGATTGACTATGTCCCAATCCTTTCAGTCCATCGCGCTGGTCGGTAACGCCAAGGATCTGCGCGTGGCCGAATGCATGCTGAGCCTGGTCGCACACTTTTATGCACGCGGCGTGCGCCCCTTGGTCGATCCGGGGCTGGGACTGGCGTTCAAGCCGGACAGCGTGCTGCCCTGCCCGGAACAAGCCTTTGCCTCGCGCGCCGAGCTGATCATCGCCATCGGCGGCGACGGCACCCTGCTATACGCCGCGCGCTTGGTCGCGGGGCACTCGGTACCCCTGCTGGGGATCAATCGCGGGCGCTTGGGATTTCTCACCGACGTCAGCCCGGCCTCCATGCTGGAAGATGTGGATAGCGTGCTGGCCGGACGCTACCTCGAGGACAAGCGTTCGTTGCTGGCCGCTCGCTTGGAATTTGCCGATGGCAAGCGGGCCAGCGCGCTGGCGTTGAACGATGTGGTGGTCAACAAGATCGAGACCGGCCGCACCATGGATTTCGAAACCTCCATCAACGGGCGCTTCGTCAATAGCCACGGCGGGGACGGCATGGTCATCGCCACGGCCACCGGCTCGACTGCCTATGCGCTGTCCTGCGGCGGACCCATTGTCGAACCCGACCTGGATGTGTGGGTGATGGCGCCGATCTCGCCGCACACATTGAGCGATCGGCCCATCGTGGTGCGCGCCGGCAGCAAAATACAACTGCGCATGTCCGATCGATTCGACTCGCGCGCCCAAGTGACCTGCGATGGCGCGCCCCTGGGCGAGTTGGGCCAGGGCGACACCCTGTGCGTCGAAAGCGCCGATGCGCAAATCACGCTGCTGCATCCGCCCGGCTATGACTACTACCGGCTGCTGCGCTCCAAGCTGCACTGGGGACGCGGCGCGGTCAACGGCTTGCCGGAACCCTAAATAATCGAGCCTTAAAGCATGCTGACTCATCTGCAACTGCGCGATCTGGTCATCGTCGATCAGGCCGAGCTTGAATTGGGCGCGGGCCTAAGCGCGCTGACGGGCGAAACCGGCGCCGGCAAATCCATCGTGGTGGATGCGCTGCTGCTGATTTCCGGCGGCCGCGCCGGCGGCGACATCGTGCGCCAGGGCGCCGAGCGCGCCGAGATCACCGCCAGCTTCAGCGCCCTGCCCGCCGCGGCCGGCGCCTGGCTCAACGAGCAATCCATCGAGCATGAGGGCGAGGTCGTGGTGCGCCGGGTGATCGGCGCGGACGGCCGCTCGCGCGCCTACATCAATGGCCAGGTCGTGCCCTTAGGTTCGCTGCGCGAGCTCGCGGACTTCCTGATCGAGATTCACGGCCAACAAGAGTTTCAACACCTGGTGAACCGGGTCGCGCAGCGTCAACTGCTCGATGAGCGCTTGACGGACCTGAAGCTGGCTGCAAACGTCGCCGCGGTGTTCGAACGCTACAAGCACTGCCGCCGTGAGTTCGAGTGCCTGCAGGAAGCTGCGCAAAATCGCGACGCGCGGTTGGATCTGCTGCGCTACCAGGTGCGCGAATTGAACAGCGAAGTCACGACCGTGGCCGCCATCGAGGAATTGTTCATCGATCAGAAGCGCGTCGCCGGGCGCAGCCGTCTGGCCGATGCGGCGCGCCTCGCGCTGACCGCCGCCTACGAAGCCGACAGCGACAGCGCCCATGATTTGCT
>JAXDQN010000189.1:0-4510 GCA_034667865.1 Gammaproteobacteria bacterium | reverse complement strand
CGCCATCGAAATTCATGGTGCGCGCGAGCACAATCTGAAAAACGTCGATGTGAACTTGGGACTCAACAAATTCACCGTCATCACCGGCGTCTCGGGCAGCGGCAAGAGCACTCTGGCGTTCGACATTCTGTTTGCGGAAGGACAGCGACGCTATCTGGAGTCGTTGAACGCCTATGCACGGCAATTCGTGCAGCCTTCCTCTCGCCCAGAGGTTGACGCCATCTTTGGCATTCCGCCCACGGTTGCCATCGAACAGCGCACCAGCCGCGGCGGCCACAAGAGCACGGTGGCCACGCTCACCGAGATCTATCACTTCTTGCGCCTGTTGTACGTGAAGCTGGGCGTGCAGTACTGCCCCGTGTGCGAGGCGCGCATCGAGCCGCAATCGGCCGATGCGATTGCGGCGCGTTTGCTCAAGGATTATCGCGGCAAGTCGATCGAGTTGTTCGCGCCGCTCATCGTCGCCCGCAAGGGTTTGTACACGGCGTTGGCGAAGTGGGCACGCGGCAAAGGCTTCACGCATTTGCGCGTGGATGGTGAATTGCTGCCTACGGCCAAGTGGCCGCGGCTCGATCGTTTCATCGAGCACAACATTGAATTGCCCGTGGGCGAAGCAAAGGTCAGCGCTTCCAGTGAAACGAACTTGCGCGCACTGCTCGACTCGGCGCTGGAACATGGAAAAGGCGTCGTTCATGTGCAGCCCACGTCGAACGCGGCTAAGCAGCCTGCGACGGCGGCGGTGTTCTCCACCAAGCGCGCCTGTCCCAACTGTGGCACCGGCTTCCCGGAACTGGACCCGCGATTGTTTTCCTTCAATTCCAAGCACGGCTGGTGCAAGAGTTGCTTCGGCACCGGCCTCAAATTGCCGGAATTCGATGCCGAGCAAAGCGGCGAGGAATCGGCCTGGCGCGAAGACTCCGATGCGCCCGCGGAGGTGTGTCCTGACTGTGCCGGTCGACGCTTGAACCCGGTCGCGCTGCACGTGCGGTTTCGCGATCGATCCATCGCTGCGCTAACCGATCTGCCGGTGCAGGATTTTTCGAGCGTGCTGCGGACATTGACGCTGGCGGGACGGGAACGGGACATTGCGCGCGACTTGTTGGCGGAATTGGCGGCGCGCACCACTTTTCTTTGCGACGTCGGCTTAGGGTACCTGCAGTTGAATCGCGCGGCACCCACGCTCTCAGGCGGCGAAGCGCAACGCATCCGCTTGGCTGCACAGCTGGGATCGAACCTACAGGGGGTCTGTTACGTGCTGGACGAGCCCACCATTGGCTTGCATCCGCGCGATAACATCACCTTGCTCGACACCTTGGATCGGCTGCGGGCCAAGGGCAATACCCTGGTGGTGGTGGAACATGACGAGGACACGATTCGGCGCGCCGACCATGTGATCGACCTGGGGCCTGGCGCCGGAACTCGGGGCGGTCGCTTGGTTGCGCAGGGCACGGCCCTTGAATTGGCGCAGCTCGGCAATTCTGCGACGGGCCGTTGCCTCGCCAACCCCCTGACGCATTCACGCTCGCGGCGCCGCGCGGTCAATCGCCAGACACCGTCCATCGATATCAGCGGCGCGACATTGCACAACCTGCTTAAGGCCAACGCGCGGGTTCCTCTCGGCCGTCTTACGGTGGTCACGGGCGTATCCGGTTCAGGAAAATCCTCGCTGGCGCGCGACGTGCTGCTCAGCAACCTGAAGCGCATGATTGCGCGGCCAACGCGTGCCGATAAGGCGCGCAAGGCCAACGTCGTGGTTGAGGGTTGTACGGCCATCCAAGGCTGGCAGTCCATCAGCCGGGTGCTCGAGGTGGATCAAACGCCTATCGGCAAGACGCCACGTTCTTGCCCTGCGACCTACATCGGCTTTTGGGATTCGATTCGTCGCCTGTATGCGGATACCACCGAAGCGCGCATGCGCGGCTTTACCGCCAGCCGTTTTTCCTTCAATACCGCGGGCGGCCGTTGCGAGTCCTGCGAAGGCCAGGGCATGCAGCGCATCGAAATGAGTTTCCTACCGGACGTCCAGGTGCTGTGCGACACCTGCGGCGGCAAGCGCTTCAATCCCGAAACCTTGAGCATTTTGTTCAAAGGCAAGAATATCGGCGAGGTCCTCGCCATGAGTGTCGAGGACGCATTGGAATTCTTTGCTGCGCAACGCAGCGTCTACCATCCGATCAGCCTGTTGGCCGATGTCGGTTTGGGATATTTGAGCCTGGGGCAACCCAGCCCCACGCTATCCGGCGGCGAGAGTCAGCGCATCAAGTTGGTCACTGAACTGTCGAAGGTGCGCACCGATGCATTGGGCCAGGACATCGCGCGCCGCGAGGGTCAGCACACGCTGTACGTACTCGATGAGCCCACCGTCGGCTTGCACATGGCCGACGTCGAGAAGCTGGTGCGCGTGCTGCATCGGCTGGTGGACACGGGCAACACCGTGGTTGTGATCGAGCACAATCTCGACATCATGTCGGAAGCGGATTGGATCATCGACTTGGGGCCAGAAGGCGGCTCCGGCGGCGGTCGAGTCGTCGCTCAAGGCGCGCCGGAGAACATCGTCAGCAAGCCGGACAAGAGCCACACGGCAAAGATTCTCGGCCAGTTCTTAGCCGAGCGCGGAGTCGACTAAGTGAAAAACGTCCTCATCACCGGCGGCAGCCGCGGCATCGGCCGCGCCACCGCACTGCTTTGCGGAAAAAACGGCTGGTCGGTGGGCATCAACTACCTGCTCGACACACAGGCCGCCGCGGATACTGTGGCGGCGGCGACCGCTGCCGGCGGACGAGCCCAGGGTTTCCAAGGAGACATCGTCGTCGAGGCCGACGTCATCGCGATGTTCGATCAGGTCGAGCAGGCATTCGGAAAACTCGATGGCGTGGTGATCAATGCCGGCATCGTCGCGCCGTCTCTGCAGCTGGCGGACATGAGTGCCGAGCGATTGCGCAAGATGTTCGACGTGAATGTGTTCGGCGCCTACCTGTGTGCGCGCGAGTGCGCGCGGCGCATGTCCACGGAGCGTGGCGGCGCAGGCGGCTCGGTGGTGCTGGTGTCCTCGGCGGCCAGCCGCTTGGGCTCACCGTTCGAGTTCGTCGACTATGCCGGATCGAAGGGCGCCATCGACACTCTGGCCATCGGCCTCGCGAAAGAGCTAGGTAAACAGGGTGTGCGCGTCAACGCGGTACGGCCGGGCCTGATCGACACCGAGATCCATGCCAGCGCAGGTCAACCGGATCGCGCGCTTCGCTTGGGCGCTGCAGCACCCCTCGGGCGCGCCGGTCGCGCCGAAGAAGTGGCCGCCGCCATCGTGTGGCTGCTGAGCGATGCGGCCTCGTATACGACAGGCGCTCTGCTCGACGTTGCGGGCGGCCGCTGAAAGGGGATAATCACCGAAGGGACCGAAGGAGATGCAAATGACTTACAAAAGCCTATCTGCCCTGTTGTTGGTTATCGTCGCTGCCGCCGGTTGGGCTGCCGCCAAACCGAATTTCACCGGAGAATGGCAACTGAATTTGTCCAAGAGCAACTATGGCTCGATGCCTGCCCCCACATCGTTGCTGCGCACAATCACCCACGCGGATCCTTCACTCGAAATTGTTGATGATCAGAACGGCGGGCGCCGCACCGGCGTGAGTACCCGCAAGTACATGGCGGGCCAGACCACCAACTTTGAAATCAACGGTGCGACGGTGGAAGGCTCAGCGACGTGGGAAGGAAATTCGCTCATCGTCACCACCAAGGTCGCTTCGGTCGGCTTGATGTTCAAGGACAAGATGTCCTTATCCGCCGACGGCAAGCAACTCACGAGTGATGTGCAAATCGATTCCAACCAAGGCCCCGCGCACGTCACGCTGGTATTCGAACGGCAGGAATCACACAGTACCTAAAGAATAGCGGACGCCGAGAAATCGCCCAGAGGATTTGCGTCGATCGACAGATTCGAGATCGGTGTCCGGGCGGGCAGTATATCTACTTTTAAAACATTTCTACTGGCTGTTCCAAAAACGCCATGGCACGAAATATATTGTTCAATACTTCATCCACTTGAGACCTCGGCATGCCCTGAAGGTCCTTACTGCTCGCGAACACGATCTGCGCATGTTGATATGGATCACTTGCCCGCCGGCGCATCCGCGGGCGGTTTCTTGCGGACGTCTGCACGCGCCAGTCGCGGTCTAATCAATTACTTGATCGGCCTTGAATAATCGACCGAATAAGCAACTCGATGTAGTAGCGACCTGCTGTCGTGATCGGGAAACCAATAAAGGCGCTCGCTATTGCGAGCGAGCTGCGCGGGCCCCAGCAACAGCGGTTGCCAAAATGTTTCTTCCGGCGTTGGAATTGTTCGCTGCGCTAGGCGTACCGCCATTCGGACATCCAGTTGACGGAGGCTTCGGCGCCTGACTTTGCGCCTTCTCTGACTGTACCCGCTGCCGCGCGAACGCCAACGAGGCTATTTGCAACCCAAGAGTTTTACGCTCTTGTCTCCGAATAAAATGGGTTCGCCGTTGCATTG
>JAXDQN010000188.1:0-5500 GCA_034667865.1 Gammaproteobacteria bacterium | reverse complement strand
GCAGGTATTCCCGGAGCTCGCTCAAATGACTCGAGGTTTCCTTGGCGTAAATATCATGCAGCGTCGCGTCCATGGGCGGCGGCGCCGACGGTGCGGCCGGCCGGGGAACTGCAAAGGAGGCCACATGCGTGGTGGCGACTGCCGACTCACCCGCCCAACTCGTGGTTGCGCTGTTTGCGTCCGAGCCGGTGCGATCTTCGGGCGCAACATGTCCCTTGGCTTGCTCCGGATCGCGGCCGTCGGCATAGGCAAAGGCGCGCGCCATCAGCGCTTCAACAGGGACGGAACTCTGCCGCCCGGTTTCCAATTGTTCCACCAGCTGCGGCAGCGCCGCGACCGCATTGCGCAGCACCACCATCATTCCGGGGGTGCGCGACAGTGTCTTGTCGATGATGCGATTCAGCAGGCTTTCGATCGACCAGGCAAATTCGGCGATCGAGCGCGCGTTGACCATGCGCCCGCTGCCCTTCAAGGTATGAAAGCTGCGGCGCAACGACGCCAATGCTTCGAAATCCATGGGATTCTGGTCCCACAGCGGAAAGTTATTCTGAATCGAGACGATCTCTTCCTTGGCTTCCTCGATGAATAGCTCCACGAACTGCGGATCGACGGCCTCCGGCGCCGACAAGGAAATCAGGGGATTGGTGGCGGCATGCGCGCGCTGAGCCCGCTCCAATGCCACGGTTTCCGCCGGATCCAGCCTGAGGGTTTTCGCCGCCTCGCTGCTCGAAATATTCAGATTCGGCACGCGCGCCAGCGTGTCGTCTTCGATGGTCTTGAGACACATCTCAGCGTTATCCAGCATGTACCACGGGTCGGTACGGCCGTTCTGCAGCGTCTCCATGTAGTATTCGATGCTGACGATGGCGTCGGCGACGCGCTCTAGGCGGATCGAATCGGGTGCCGGTGCATTGGGTTCGATCAGCTTGCGCACCTGCGCGCCGACCGCGTCCATGATCTCCACGGCGCGGCCTTTGCCGAGCATCAGCAAGCCCGCGGTGATGCCGCGCAACAGTTGCGGCACATTGTCCAAGCCCTGCGGCGAGAAGTCGGCCGGCTTCTGCACCGCCATCGACACGGCTTCCTTGATGCGCGCCAAGTTCACGATGCACTCGCGCAGCACCGCTTCGCTGACTTGACGGAATTCGAAATCAGGTTCGGCGGGCGCTGCGCCGCCGGCGGCCCCAGCCGTTGGCAGGATCAGCCGCACCAGTTGATCGTCCAGGCTGTCCTCTACCGACAGCAACACGCCGGCAACCCGCACCAAGGCCTCTTCCGAAGGCGCCTTGCCGTCTGTGACGATCTCCGACAATGACTGAATTTCTTCCTGTACGCGCTGGCGCAGCTCGCCCAGGCCCAACACACCCAGGGTATCGCTGATCTTCTTGAGCAGTTCCAGCTGCGGCACCAACTCATCGCTCTGTCCGCCGCCGCGGCGCACGAAGATATCGAGAACATCTTTGACCTTGGACAAGTCTTCCTTGATCGCGGCCGCGACCGTGCGCATCAGCTTGACGCTGGGCGCGGACAGACTCTCGCGCTCCTGCTCGATCGAGTCATCCACCGGCAACAATTCGGACAGCTTGAAGGATGCGCGCACTGCGCCGATACGCCCGCCGCTGGTGGACGCGCGCGCAACGTAGTACAGCAAGTTGTTGAGCAAATCGACCGGCGGGTCTTCGCAGTAGCGCCCCTCGCCGAGTTCGTACAGCGCCTTGATCTGACGGTCGGCCTGGCCGAGCAGGCGTTTCAAGGTGGCGCTGCCTTCCAGGCCGTTGGCGCGCACCGCCTCCAGAATGGCGCCGACCACCCACCACAACTGGAACACCGGCTGGGTGGTTGCCACTTGCTCGAGCTTCTCGGCGACCTTTGCCAGAATTTCGAGATTCTGGACTTGGCGCTCGCCGCGGATGTAGCCCAACAGTCCCAGCTGGAAGCGCGGCCGCAAGCGCCGCGCCCACTGCGCCACGCTGATGGTCTGGTCGTCGTTCTGCCCCTGCGGCTGCGCGGGTTGATCCGACTTCAAATTGAGCAGCAGCAATGTGCCTTCAGACAACAGCGGGCTGCCGCGCACGGAACGCAAATCGTTGAGCAGAGGCAGCAGCACCAACGCCAGGTCCCGGCCTCCCGATAGCACGCGCTCCAGATAGGTCGGCAGTTGCACCATGGCACGCATCAGCGCGTCGAGCCCGTCTACTTGGCGCTTCTGGTCGTTGCCGGAACTGAGCAGGTAGCGGGTGACGTGCTCCATCTCTTCGGCCAGGAGGGCGGCGCCATAGACCTCGACCAGACGCAACACGCCATGTGCCGAGTGCAATTGGTCGGCGCACTTCTCCAATAGCGCGCGTTGGTCGGACCGTTCGGCGTATCCTTCCAGCGACGCGCGCGCATCGTTCAGGGTAACCGCCAATTCCTTGGCGACGAGGTGCAGTGTTTGGGAGCTTATGTCGGTCATGACGGAAACGTCGTTGGCTTAAGCGCCGATGCCGCTGGCCTTGCGTAATTTGCCGGGCGCCGCCGGCGGCGCAGACACGGCGCCGGCTTTGACCGTGATCACCGGCTCGGCGACCGCCGGCAGTCGCGTCGACGATGACGAGGCGCCAACAGTGGTGGTGCCGCCGCCGTAATCCGGCAGCCTGAATCCCGATACCGACTTGCGCAGCTGCGCCGACAGAGCCGCCAGCTTCGAAATCGACGTGGACGTTGCCGTGGATCCTTCCGCGGTTTGCGAGGAGATCTCGCGCACCACTTGCATATTCTTGGAGATGTTGCCGGAGGCAACGGCCTGTTGGCGCGCACTGGCGGAGATGTTTTGCACCAGACTGGCGATCTGATTCGACACTTGCTCGATTTCCTCGAGCGCGGCGCCGGCGTTTTCGGCGAGCAGCGCGCCGCCCACCACATCGGTGGTGCTGCGCTCCATGGAGACCACCGCTTCATTGGTATCGGTCTGAATGGTGCGGACCAGCACTTCGATTTGTTTCGTGGCGTTCGCGGCGCGTTCCGCCAGCCGTTGTACCTCGTCGGCCACGACGGCAAAGCCGCGGCCCGCTTCGCCGGCCATGGAGGCCTGAATCGAGGCATTCAACGCCAGGATGTTGGTCTGCTCGGCGATGTCATTGATCAGTTCGACGATGTTGCCGATCTCCTGTGAACTCTCGCCGAGGCGCTTGATGCGCTTGCTGGTTTCTTGAATGGTCTCGCGGATCGCGTTCATGCCGTCGATAGTGCGCCGCACGGCGTCGCCGCCTTTGTGGGCAACGTCCACCGAATGCCGCGCCACGTCCGAGCAACGCTCGGAATTTCCCGAGACCTCTTCGATCGAGGCCGCCATGTCGGCCATGGATTCGCTGGCCGAACTGATTTGCCGCGACTGCGCGCTGCTGGCCTTCGCCATGTGCGCGGCAGCGCCCTGTGTCTGTTTGGTCGCGCCTTCGAGTTGGATGGCGCTGTCGTTGATGGTGGTAACCAGTTCGCGCAGCGCCTCGATGGCATAGTTGATCGAGTCGGCGATGGCGCCGGTGATGTCTTCGGTGACCGTGGCTTGCACGGTCAAGTCGCCGTCGGCGAGACTGGATAGCTCATCCAAAAGCCGCATGATGGCTTCTTGGTTGCGCTCGTTTTCCCGTACCCGCAGTTCATTGGAGCGCCGTACGTTGGCGGTCTTCGAATACACCCATGCCAGGGCGGCCAACAAAACCGCTGCCAGGGCCAGCACGATCAATATCGCGGACTTGTACGCGCCGCCGCTGGACTCCGGTTTGGGTGAAGCTGCGCCCAGCGCTTCGGCCAAAGAGCCGGCAATTGCCGGCAAGCCCCGCGCCGCGGCCTGCGCCTTCGATAACGAATCGGCCGCGCCGATGGCCTTGCGCACGGCGGCGTTATATTGCTGGCTGCGTTGCACCACGACCTTGAGCTTGGCTTCCGAATCCGCGCCGGTGACCTTTTGAATGGCGATGCCGGATTCTTCGCCCGCCAGTCCGCGAATCACTTGGTTCAAAAATTCCAGGCTGTCGGCCAGGCGCTGCGCCGACGGTCCCGCGTCGCTGACGCCCGAACCCAAGCCATTCAGGTCCTGCTGAATGCGCTGCACCGTCAATTCGAAGCGCTCCAAATAGCGGCTCATGCCCTCGAGCTTCTGGGCGCCGACGGAGCTGCCCAGATCGCCCAGCTCCGATAGCAGCTTCGGCGCCAGTTCGCGCACCTGCAGCGTCGCACCCTGGATGGCTTCTACCGAGGGTCGCGCCTGACCTACCGCGGTCACGCCGTCATTCAATTTGTTCCACGAGTCCGCAGGGCCGCTCGCGGGCACAGCCGCGCGCAGGCTCTTGAGCTTCGCCTGGCTCTTTGCCAGGGCGTCGAAGGCGCTGGCCTCTCCGCGCAGCGCGTTTTGCGCTTCGAAGGGCACGCGCTGCACCACCAACGCCAGCCCGTCGGACGGCGCGGCCTGCGGCGCCGCCGTACGCGTCAACAAGGTCAAAGCCGCCGCCACGGCCAGGCACAGCACCACCGCAATCGCCAGCAGTGGCAATAAATTGAAATTCGGCGCGGGCTCGTCGTTTCGCGTATTGGCTTTCACAAAAAACCTAGCTTGCCGCCTGCAAGAAGCTCTGGCTCTCGACCAGCGTTTTCAAACTCAAGACCGGCCAAACTTCGCCTCCACGGCGAAATGCGCCGGCCAGATAGCTATCGCAACGAATCACGGTGGGGGGCGCCTCTGCGTTGAACTCTGTCTCCGCAAAGCGCCGAAAGCCCAACACCTCATCGACCATCAGCCCCGCTGGCACATCGCGATGATTCACCACCACGATGCGCGTGTTGCGTCCGGAGGCCGTCGCTCCACTGCCCAGGAATTGACGCAGATCGAGCATCGGCATCAGGGCGCCGCGAACGTTTGCGAGTCCCTTGACCCAGCTTTTCGCGCCGGGAATTCGCGTCACCACTGCCGGATAACCCAGCACTTCGCGAGTCTCTTCGCGCGCCACCAAGAAAGTTTCTCCCCCCATGCGGAACGCCACGCCAACCCACTCCTGCCCGGCATCCGACTCGGTGACACTGGCGGCGGCTACCGTCCGGCTACGCTTCTCCAACTCTTTCAGCAATTCGAATGGCCGATCACGCAACGCGCGCAAGCTGCTGTCGGAGCCGCTCGTCGTGTTCGTCATACGGCCAGTGCGGCCTGCGCTTTCTCAACCAACGCCTGCGCGGACACGGGCTTGACCAGATAGTCCACCGCACCTTGCCGCAATCCCCATACGCGGTCGGTTTCCTGACCCTTGGTGGTCACCATGATGATTGGGATCAGACTGGTCTCAGGATCGTTGATCAGCATACGCGTGGCCTGATAACCGTTTACGCCCGGCATCACAATGTCCATGAATATGAGGTCCGGTTTCATTTCCTTGGCTTTGCGCACACCCTCTGCGCCGTTCTCGGCGGCGGCGGTTTTGAAGCCATGTTTCTCCAGAGCCTTCTGCATCACGAAGACTTCAGTGGGAGA
>JAXDQN010000187.1:0-4630 GCA_034667865.1 Gammaproteobacteria bacterium | reverse complement strand
TACCTCATCAATGAGCATACGCAACGCGAACAACGGCTTTAGCAGCACTGCAGTGAAGATCAAGGCGAGCCAGCCAGGTAGTTTGCCGATCTCGTACGCGGCCGCAGCGTAAAGCAGGGCCACCGCTGCGGCTGCGGCAAGCCAATAGGCCATGCCCAGTGCGAATGCCATCACTGGCGTTCGATCCGGCAAGTTGCGTCCGACGCGCTTTAAGTAGTAGCCCATCCAAACGACCGGATGAATGCGTGCCGGAGGTTCGCCCCAGCAATGATCCAGCAGCAGCGCCAGCACGATACTCACAGATCCGCGAGTCGACGATCAATGCGTATTGTCAGTGCCGTCGCATCAAGGTCACCCAGCGTCACGTATTCGGCGCCGAGCACTTCAGCAAGAACCAACGCGCGCCCGAGTAAGATCGGTCCTCGCTCGCAGTCGATGACCAACGCGCCCGCACAGGCGCTACGCAATGGCTTGGCGGCGGCCAAGGCTTCATCCCAGGGATCACCGCCTCCCAAGTCCACGTTCGCTCGCCCATCCGTGAACAACACCAACAGCGAGGGTGTGCGTGCCTGCAGGAGGTCGGCGGCATCCCTTAGGGCACGAGCCAATGGCGTACGTCCTCCAGTCGCCACATCGCTCAAGGCCCGCTCGACGTTCGGGACGTCACGCGTAAAAGGCAGCACCAAATCCGTGCCGTCGGAGCGGAAACTCATGAGCGCCACTTCGTCGCGCCTTTGGTAACTAGACTTCAACAGTCCGAGGGCCGCACCTTTGGCGAGCTCTAGCCGACGATTCGTACCCATTGAGCCGCTGGCATCGACAAGGAACAGCACATGACTTGAGCCTGGGCCACGTCGCTCATGCCTTTTCAGATCCTCAGCACGCAGCGCCACACCTTGCGCGGTCACGCGTGCGCCGCGCACAGCTGCAGAGACCAGCGTCCGCGCAACCGCCAGCGTCCCCGCACTTTCGAAGGGGGCAGAGCCGACGATTCGCTGTCGGCCGAACGCGTCGGCGCCGTGTCGTCCGGGTTGATCGGAGTCAAGGAGATCGGTGATGAGGCGAGTCGAGCGGAGATCCGCCGCCGCGGTCGGGGTTGTTGCCGATGGCGCATATAACGATGGCAACGGAGCGGCCGCCGAAGCCGATACGGAAGTATTGGCCACGAGCGTCGGCGCGGAAGCGTTGCGCTTCGCGGGCCTGGCCTTGTTGTTTCGCGCCCGATGCACCAGCGCAAATTGCGCGGCGCGATGAATGTGTTCCTCGGTAACGGCTGCGGCATTCGTCCACGCGGCCAAGGCTCGCGCCGCTTTGACGACGGCGAGATCGCCACGTATGCCATCCGCCTGATGTTCCGCTGCAAGTGAAGCCACGATGGCCAAATGCGCATCGCTGATGGCGAGCATCTTGAGCCGGTCGCGCGCGCCGACAATCCGCAGCCTAAGCGCCTCTTCGGCCGGCCGTGCCGCCTCGCGAGCTGCAGCGGGCGAGTCATCGAATGACAAGCGCTGACGAATCGCCTCCATGCGAGCCTCAGGCGTCGCCGGGCCGCGAACCTGCACACACAGTCCAAACCGGTCGAGAAATTGCGGCCGAAGCTCGCCCTCTTCGGGGTTCATGGTTCCAATCAAAACGAAACGCGCCGGCTCGCTCGCCGAAATTCCATCGCGCTCGACGGTAACCCAGCCACTCGCCGCCGCATCCAGCAACAGATCGACCAGGGCGTCCGGCAACAAATTCACTTCATCCACGTACACGACGCCACCGTTCGCGCGCGCCAGAAGTCCTGAGCGCAGTTCACTTTTCCCATCCTGCAGGATGCGGGAAATATTGAGCGAACCGACCACCCGGTCCTCCGTGGCCCCGAGCGGCAACTCAACGAAGGGTGCGGACCGCCCAATGGCGAGGTCGGGTAAAAGCCCGGCAAGCCCTCGCGCCACGGTGGACTTGGCGGTACCGCGCTCGCCGGAGATCAGCACGCCGCCGATACTGGGATCGACCGCGATCAGCAAGAGCGCGAGCTTCAAATCATCCTGCCCGACGACTGCAGAGAATGGGAAATCGAGTCTCATGCGCGACTCTCCGCCACGTCCTCTAGGGCGGACTCGTTGCCAAGCAGGACACTGCGCAGGCGCTGCAGGGTCTCCGGCTTGGGTTCCCATAGCTGACGCTGCTCCGCTTCGAGAAGGCGCTCAACGATGGCGTGCAGAGCCCATGGGTTATCACGCTGCAGAAATAGCTGCGCCTCGCCATCGGCAAACGCCGCGGCGACACCCTCAAACATCCAGTCGGTCACAATGCCCGCGGTGGCCGAGAATCCGAACAAAGCGTCAACCGTTGCGGCCATCTCCAGGCCGCCGCGGTATCCATGGCGCTGAATCGCGCTCAACCATTTGGGATTGATCACGCGTGAGCGGTAGACGCGCAGCGCCTCGCCCTGCAGCGTTCGAACCTTGGGCTGCGCGGGATTTGACGAGTCTCCAAAATAGGCTTGGGGAGCCTTCCCCGACAATGCCGACACTGTCGTCACCAGTCCACCGTGAAACTCAAAGTAATCGGTGGATTCAAACAAGTCCTGCTCAAGATTGTCTTGATTATGCAGAACCAAATCCACGCCCGCCAAGGCGCGCCGAAAGGCATCGGCGGCTTCAACTCCGTCGCTCGATTCGGGCGAGTAGGCCCAGCCGCCCCAGCGTAAGACTGATTCTGCGAGGTCGGCGCGATCCCGCCAGTTGCTGCTGTCCATCAATTGCATCAGTCCCGTCCCATAGGCGCCCGACTGAGAACTAAATACTCGATAGGATGCCCGGCGTCGCGCTGCATCCTCGTCAATTCCGCGCCTTTGCAATGCCGCGGCTTCAGCCAACCAGTGTTTGCGAACGTAGTTTTGCTCGACCGATTCATCGAGCACCACGACCTGTTGTATGGCCGCGTCGAATAAATGCATCAAACCGGGAAAAGCATCGCGGAAGAATCCGCTGACGCGCAGTGTGACATCGATCCGCGGATGCCCCAGCTCCGACACGGGAATGACTTCAAGGCCACAGGTGCGACGGGTTTCGGGTTCCCACACCGGTCGCACACCCAGCAGCGCCAGCGCCTGCGCCAGGTCATCTCCACCCGTGCGCATGGTCGGCGTGCCCCAAATACTGAGCACGATGCTTTCCGGCCAGCGACCGTTCTCGGCCGTATGACGCGCAAGCGCCGCACGAGCCAAGGCCGACCCCGTCGACCACGCGGCGGGTGTCGGTAAGCCTCGCGGATCCACGGTATAGAAATTGCGGCCCGTGGGCAGCACATGGGCCATGCCACGGCTGGGCGATCCGGAGGGTCCGGCCGGTACATGTCGGCCATCGAGCGCTGCGAGCAAGTTCCGGGTTTCATTCGTGGTCAAGGCCAGATTCGGCGCGAGACTCTCGCAAACGAACTGCAATGACTGCGTAAGATCGCTCAACACACCAGGCGCCAAGTGACCTGGCGGGCCAATGCGCCGCTCAATCACCGCGTTGACGCTCGCGAGCGCAAACTCCTGTTGCTGCAGGTCGCGCAGCATGGCGCGGGTCAATTCATCGAGTGCCGTACGAATTTGTCCCGGAGTCGCGAACTCCCCCACCCAGTGCGAAACTCCGATGGCACGCGTCACGCTCTCGAGCAGCGATGGCACGTTGCCATTCGGGCTTCGGACGATGGCGAACAGGAGGTCAATCAATGCCGCCCCCTGCGGCGCGGCACCGAATACATGCAATCCACCGCGAATCTGTGCCCGTCCCAAATCGCACAAATACGCGTCCAAGTCTTCCAAGAGGTGCGCGAAGCCGCGGCCCGACAGGCCCTCTAGAGCTCTTGGGATTCCGTGTTCGGTAATCCGCCCATCCCACGGGTGCTCGTGATCGCCGTGCCTTTGCAAACGAATCTGCTTCAAATCCTCCTCAAGATGCGCGCTGCGCACGAGGTCCCACACTTGGCGTCTAAGCACGGGCAGCTTGTTGGTGTCGAGCACCTCCGCGCGATAATATTCTTCCACCAACTTCGCGAGCGTCGCCAAGGGCCCATACGTATCCGCATGAGTCAGGGGCGGCACGAGATGATCCACGATGACGGCGTGAGTGCGGCGTTTAGCCTGCGCGCCCTCGCCCGGATTATTCACCACAAATGGGTACACCAACGGCAGATCACCGAGCAGCGCGTCGGATGCGCAATCCTCGGACATTGCCAGACTCTTGCCCGGCAGCCATTCGAGTGTTCCATGGGTGCCAAAATGCACGACGGCGTCAGCACAACATCCTTCGGCGAGCCAGCGATAGAACGCCGCGTAGTGATGACACGGCGCCAAATCGGGCGCGTGATAGACCGCTTCAGGGTCAACGCCGAAGCCACGCGGCGGCTGTATGGCGATGACGACATTGCCAAACGTTAGACCGCTGAAGAAATAGTCGTGCTCATCCGAATAGGGTTCACTCAAGGTCAGTAGCGGCGAGCGCCGCTCGGCCTGCTTGTTGCTGCGCCAAAATGGCGGTGGGATGGTGGGTCCCGCGGTCTTCGGCTCGCCCCACATCTCGCTCACAGCGCGCCGAAACCCCGACGACTGTGCTTGAAACCACTGTGCGTAGCGCTCGCGTGGCATGCGCCA
>JAXDQN010000186.1:0-4420 GCA_034667865.1 Gammaproteobacteria bacterium | reverse complement strand
GATCGCGGAAGGTTTGCACACCGCGAATACCCTGATCGGCACCATAGGCTGAGTTCAGAGAGCCTTTGAGCTGATTGGCGGTGACGCCATTGATGGTCTGAATGGCGTAATTTTGCAGTGCAGCGATGACTGCGGATTCCTTGGCTTCCGCCTCGGCTTTTTTCTTGTACAAGCCGACGATGACCCCATTGCTCCGCGACTGCCACTGCGGATCGACGCGCAGCGTACTGGCCACCAGCTTCAGCAACCTGTCGTTACCGTCCAGCTTTCCCTTGGGCGCGTTCATGACCATGATGCTGGTGGCGTGCCAATCGTAGACCATGCCACGACCTTGCGGTGCGGTGCGCACGACAATCACGGCCGTAATCCATTGCTCCATGGATTGGCCTTTATCGTCGTTGAAGGCTACCCGAACGCGGGCGGCGTCGGTGCGCACGGGCGCGGTGTTCCCGCCCGCGGCGTTTAGTGGCGGGAGGCCCAGTCGCTGACGCGTCATCTGCTCGAGTTCCGGAAAAGGCTCGGCCGACACGAAGGTTCGATCCTTGTGGTACTTGTTGATGATCTCAGCACGAATAAAATCGGCGGCGCGCATCGGTGCGCGCAGTGGGCAGGGTTTCATGCCGGTTCGGACCGCCAGCTGACTCTGATCCTGCACGTGCTTCTGCGCGGCGGGATCGTCGTAGTACTGGAAGGTAAATTGCGGCACAAATTGCAACTCGATCGATCGATCCGCGCTGAAGGCGTCACCGGCGACGGCAAAGTAATCGGCGAAACAGCCATACTCGGCTGCGTTGACGTTGACCCAGCCCTTGAAGGTCCAAGTTGTGGGTATCATCAAGTTGTAGGCGGTTCGACCACCGCCTGCGGCTTGATCGATAATTTTGACTTGCTGCATTAGAAAGTATTTGTCGGAGGCTGCCGCCGCGCTGTGCGCGGGCGCGGGTGCGGGTGCGCTGGACGCGGGTGAGCCGGGCGCCGGTGCGCCGGGCAGCGCATTGCTTGGTAGCGCTGACGGTCCATTTGGTTGCAGCACTTTCATCACGGCCTGTTTGCAGCCGGCGGACATGCCTTCTTTGTGCTGTTTGAGGCAGGCCAGAATCTGTCCTCCGCCTGCCGGCACACCGGGACACAGTTTCTGAATATCCGCAGTGCATGCCGCGCGCGCTGCGGCGAGATCTTGTTGCGAAGGTTGTGGTGGTGACTGCGCCGATGCCAACGTCTCGAAGCATGCAACCAATGAGAGGGCGACGCCGAGCGCGACTAGTGGTTTCATCATGGACTCCTGCCTTTTCCACGCGAAGGCGGCGAGCGGTCGCGGAGGTTTTTTTCAGAGTACATGCGCAATATACGAGGAGTGGGGCCGCCACGCCACCGGCTGTCCCAACATCGGATGAAGAAAAACGCCGTGTGTGCGGGCGAAGTGATTAAATAAGAGCCCATCCCCGCGAAGCAGTAGGCGATAGGGGTAAATTGTGACTGAAAGAAACAAAACCGAATTTGTTTGGCAGCGAACGCTGTTCTTCTGCGCACTTTCCGCGTTAATCCTGTTGTTTCGTCAATTGCCGGTGTCTGCAGCCGAGGAAACGCCCAAGGTGCAGGGCGATTACTCAGGGACCCTGGGTAGCTTGCACGTCAAATTACACATCGTTGCGGCTGCAGATGGCCGATTGAGCGGCACGCTGGATAGCCCTGACCAAGGAAGCGTCGGCATTCCTTGCGCCGATTTCGAGATTCATGGCACGGCCCTGGCCTTTTCGGTACCTGCCGTGAAAGGCTCTTGGCGAGGCGCGATTGAGGCTAACGGGGAATCGCTAGCCGGAACTTGGACTCAGGCTAGCCCCATGCCGTTGAAGTTTAGCCGCGACAGTTTTGTACCTGCCAAGAAGCCGTCACCCGTCGATGGCTACTGGCTGGGTACGCTGCAAACCTCTGGCCAATCTTTGCGAATTCAACTTTCTGTGAAAAGCGATATCCAGGGTCAGGAGTTCTGCGCGTTGGACAGCCTCGATCAGGCGGCATTTAACCTACCCTGCGCGAACGTGAGCTACTCGGGTTCGGATCTGTCGTTTGATGTTCCTACCGTGCTTGGTCGCTGGAGAGGGAAGCTTTCCGCCGATGAGAATTCATTGGCGGGCACCTGGACTCAGCAGGCGCCAGCGCCGTTGACATTTGTTCGACAAATAGCGCCACAGCGGCCGCCACCGCCACGCCAGATTTCATATGACCCGGCGATGGCGCCGGTGGATGCTGCGGGCATCCAGGCGGTACTCGAGCGCGATCTGGGCCAGGCCCTGAAAACGGGTTTGCTGTCACAGGCGGATTCCATTGGTGTCACGGTGGGTGTATTGCGGGATGGCAAACGGCGAGTCTTTGCTTTCGGGGCCGCGCAGCCAAATTCCATATTTGAGATAGGATCAATTACCAAGACGTTTACGGGATTGGTGCTGGCCCAACTCATCGCGCAGGGAAAGGTGACGGCAACCGAACCGGTGCGCGAATTTCTACCCGCGGGATTGATCACGAAACCTCAGGGCGCTGAG
Source organism: Gammaproteobacteria bacterium (assembly GCA_034667865.1). Lineage (GTDB taxonomy): Bacteria > Pseudomonadota > Gammaproteobacteria > Steroidobacterales > Steroidobacteraceae > Bog-1198. Next base: position 1,880 of record JAXDQN010000186.1, on the reverse strand, counting down.
ATCACACTATTCGATCTGGTCACTCAGCACTCTGGGTTGCCGCGAATGCCGGACAATTTCAATCCAAGCGATCCGGAAAATCCCTACGCCGACTACCGAGCGGATGACCTGTACAAGTTTCTGGCAAAGCGGGGCGTGGAAGCTCATAAGGATGCAGGATTTCTATACAGTAATTTAGGCGTCGGGTTGCTCGGCCAGGCTTTATCCAACCGAGCCAATATGAGCTACGCACGACTTGTCGGGGAAGAAGTCACGGTGCCGCTGCAAATGCGCGACACCGTAGTCGAGATGCCCGCGGACAAGGCTCCGCGATTCATTCAGGGTCACAGCGCCGATCTTAAGTCTGGGAAACCTTGGGATTTGGACGCACTCGCAGGCGCTGGTGGCCTTCGTTCAACGGCAGACGATATGCTGACTTATCTGGCAGCGAATCTGCATCCCGAGCAGCTGGCGAAATCCTGCAAAGCCAAGCCATCATGTACTTTGACTCAAGCCATTCGCGATTCGCACGTGTTGCGTGATTCTGCGGGAGCGGAAATGCGCATCGCTTTCGCGTGGCTTTACGATCCAGCGACTGGCGCCTATTGGCACAATGGTGGTACGGGCGGCTACAGCAGCTTCGCCTTCTTCAATCCCAAAGCTGATTACGCCGCGGTGATTCTTCTCAACATGGCGGCGGGCGCCAAAGGAAGTTTTGCAGATACGTTGGGCACCCATGTCCGTCAGCGCCTCGCTGGTCAAGCTGCTATTGCATTGGCGGAATGGTGAGCACGCCTCAACCGCGTGGCTTGCGGGGCACTCGTTGAGCTTGATCATAGAAGAAGGTTTCTTCCGCTATGCGATTTCCTTCCCAGCGCTGGTAGGCCAGCTCTTCCATTTCGGTGATCGTTCCATCGAGCCATTCGAAATGAAATACCCAGCGAATAACCACCCGATTGCCTGCGACGAAGACAGGGCGAATGCAGGTTGATTTGATCGACTTTGCTCGAGCCATTACCTTGCGTTCGTTTGCGACGTGCGCGGCTCGCCCTACCCTTGGCAGGCCTTGATTTTCTTGCATCGACGAATTTTCGGTATAAAACTCCTCGCACGCTTCGGCGTGAGCCCCTTCCTCGACTCGACCAATGAAGCGTTCAAGCGTCTCGGCTGTCGGCATACGACCTCACTTTCCGGTGTTCATGCCCGCCCGTGGGTATGAATGCGAATGACCTCGAATGTCCGTCACTTCCAGATCGCCGTCCTGGGTGCGACTCACGTAATTCGGGCCGATCGGTACCTTGCCGTAACCGCCGGGAATGTCGAGCACATACGAGGGTTGGCACAGTCCTGAGATGGTGCCGCGCAACTCTCTCATGAGTTCCTGTCCTTGCTCGATGGAGGTTCGGAAATGCGACGTGCCGCGGGCGAGATCGCCATGATGCAGGTAGTACGGTTTGATGCGCATGGCAACTAGTGCGCGAAACAGCGTGGTGAGTGTCTGGGTGTCGGCATTAACACCGTGAAGCAGCACCGTTTGACTTAGCATCGGAAATCCCGAGTCGATCAGCTGGGCGCAAGCGCGGCGTGCTGCGGCGGAGAGTTCCTGAACGTGATTGGTGTGCAGCACGATGTAGACGGCCTTACTAATCTTCAGCGCGTCAATGAGCGCGTCATCAATCATCTCGGGCCGAACCACGGGTACTCGAGTATGGAATCGGATGACACCGACATGTTCGACGGCCTGCAGCCGCTGCATGATTTTCATCAAGCGGCGGGGCGACAGAATCAGCGGGTCGCCGCCGGATAGAACCACTTCCCAGATTTGCGGCGTCGATTCGATGTAGCGCAATGCGCTATCGAGGGCCGCTTCGTCCAGTTCTTCCGATCCCTGGCCGACAGTT
>JAXDQN010000185.1:0-3876 GCA_034667865.1 Gammaproteobacteria bacterium | reverse complement strand
CTATGTCGCTATAAAGAAGGACGTCGATGGTGCGGTAGGCTGAGATCGAGGTGAGTGTATAGTCGCCGTCGAACTTGTGATCGACGGTGAGACTCGCTCCCAACATGTCGCGGTCGTCGCTGTTGCGCTGATTGTTTTCAACCTCGAAACGGTTGCCCGTATAGTAGGGGGCGGCGGCGCCGGCGGGCGAGCCGACCTGGTTCAGCAGATCGTTGGTGCGATCCCGTGTTCCGTCGAAGCTGAATCTGATCTCGTTGGGACCGGATACGTAGCGTAGCTGCAGCCGCCCTCCGCGGCGGTCCTCATCATCGTAGTTCTCATTCAGGATGGGGTTGTAGATGTACCCATCGCGCTCCCACGTGGCCACTGTCGCTTTGACCGACAGCTCGTTGGTGATTGGGGTGCTGTAGGAGGCCTGGGTGCGCACCGCCCCGTAGTTACCGAAACTGGTGGACAGGAACCCGTAAGCCTCCTCGCCCGGCTGGCGGGTGACGATGTTGACGACGCCGCCGATGGTGTTTTTGCCGAACAGGGTCCCTTGCGGTCCCTGCAGCACCTCGATGTGGTCGAGGTCGGTCAGGTCGGAGTTGTAGCCTGAGGTTCGGGGAATGTAGACCCCGTCCACATACATACCGACACCGGTGTCGATCCCGGGATTGCGGGCGTCTCCACCCACACCCCGGATAGTGATCTCAGTCTGCAGATTGCCACGATCGAAGTAATGCAGAGCGGGGACGAGGTGCTGGATGTCGGCGACCGTCTGCACATCCTCTTGCTCCATCTGAGTAGCACTCAAGGTCGAAATCGAGATTGGCACATCGATGGCCGCCTCATTGCGCTTGCGGGCGGTGATCACCACCTCAGCGAGGGTGGCGCCAGGATCGGCGGGAGCGTCATCAGCCGCGAGCGCCGACTGGGATGGCAAACCACCGAGAAGCACGCTGACTGTGCAGCCGGCAAGTATTCCAGAAGCCGCTAGATCACGAGCGAACGATCGCGGTCGGCGCCAGCAAGATTGTATCAACATGTACGGACCACCCCTGAAGCTTTTAATTTTGCTTCTCAAAGATGCATGCCTTTGTCGAAAGCGTCCAATCGAGTGTCTTGATTTCACGGCATAAGAAAACCTTATGCGCCGTTTCGAAGCGTGCGCTGGACCCTTCGGACCGCGCGCGCGACACCCAGGCGTCACGTTGCGCGACGCATAGGGCCGACACGATCCGCGCTCGCAGGCAATGATTCGGCGCAAACAGAGATGGCTCCGCTTCTTGAGACAACGGGATAAGTGGCAACTCCGTCCAATCCAAGCGAGGATATCGCTTGAAGGGAAGGAGATTTATGACGAAGCGATCCCGCCGCAATGATTCTGCGGCATTTAAGGCCAAAGTGGCGCTGGCTGCGATCAGAGGCGAAGAGACCCTGGCGCAGTTGGCCACGCGGTTCGATGTTCATGCGAATCAGATTGTTCAATGGAAGAACCAGTTGCTGGAACGAGCGGCGGAAGCGTTCGGTGGTGCCGGAGCGGCTGCCGAGCCGGGAAGTAGATCTCTCACGTCCGCGGATTCACTTGGGCGCCGATCCTATGGAGCTATTTCGCCAAGTGGTGCGCGAACGGAACCTTCGCCAGTCGGGCTCACCAAACGCTTTCGCTCGCAGTCCCATTTAGCTGAATTCGCCGCGAAACTACGTTCGCGTTCACCTTGCAGGGCTGGCAATATAGGTCATACGTGACAATCCGACCCTAAACGACCGGAACCACACATGATGGTCGTTTATGAATTCCGACAAGTCTTCGCCCATAACGCCGCGGGTCGCGCCTCATCGCGTTAGTCTCTCACCTTACGCCAACGAGCACCTCCCGAATCGGGAAGAGCTGCTCGTCGCGCCCGCTCGTGACACCCGAGTCGTCGTACAGATTCGGCGACGCGATACAGCAACGAATCACGGGCTGGCGATGTGAAAACGCTCGACCTCCATGAAGCCGCGGCCTTCCTGCATATGCACCCCGAAGAAGTTCGGACGCGGGCGAAGCGCGGACTCATTCCCGGCGCGAAGGCCGGCCGCTGCTGGGTTTTCCTCGATATCGATCTCGCCGAGTTCCTGCGGTCGCTGTATCCTGTGAGGCGGCAAGCGCTGCGAGTGACAACAACCTCACCGGAGGATTTATGTCATTACGCAAACGCGGGCCGGTTTGGTGGATCGACTTCATTGCGCCCGACGGCGAGCGCATACGACGATCTGCTAAAACCGGCAACAAGGCCGAAGCGCAGGAACTGCACGACAAGCTGAAAAGCGAAATCTGGCGACTCCAGCGATTAGGCTATCGGCCGAGACGGATCTGGCAGGACGCAGCGGTTCGTTGGCTCCATGAGCAAAGCCACAAGGCGACGCACGAGGACGACAAATCAAAACTGCGTTGGCTCGATCGGTTCTTGGCCGACAGAGATCTTGAGAGTATCAATCGAGCTGTCATCGATACCATCACGGAGGCGAAGCGAGCCGAGGGATGCGCGAACGGAACCGTCAATCGAACTCTGGCACTGCTGCGTGCGATCTTAAGACGCTGCGCGCGGGAGTGGGAATGGACGGAGCGGTCACCGGCGATTCGGTTGCTGAAAGAGCCGACACGGCGCATCCGGTTTCTCACGCACGAGCAGGCGATGCGGTTGTTGCACGAGCTGCCGCCGCATCTTCGGGCCATGGCGGCCTTCGCGCTTTCGACCGGCCTGCGCCGGGCGAACGTCACGGGGCTCTTGTGGGAGCAGGTGGATTTGGACCGCCGGCTCGCGTGGGTGCATCCGGATCAGGCCAAGGGCAGGAAGGCCATTGGTGTCCCTTTGAACGACACGGCGATCGGCATCGTGCGCGCACAAATCCGCAAGCATCCGCAGCGCGTCTTCACCTACGAGGGGAAGCCGGTGTTTCAGGTGAGTTCCATGGCCTGGTACAAGGCTTTGAAGCGCGCCGGGATCGAGGACTTCCGCTGGCACGATCTGCGGCACACGTGGGCCTCATGGCACGTGCAGAACGGAACGCCGCTTTTCGCGCTGCAGGAGATGGCCGGATGGGAAACGGAGAAGATGGTGCGCCGGTATGCACATTTGGCGGTGGGGCACGTCGCCGGCTACGCGGATGCCGTCAACATTCATGGCACAATCCTGGCACAGCTGTCCGCGCCGCCCAAACAGCTCGAATCGCAAGTATCAGAAAAATAATGAAATTTTTGGTGGCCAGGGAGGGAATTGAACCCCCGACACGCGGATTTTCAGTCCGGGATTACACGCTCCGTGTACGGGTCTATTCGCTCGATTTGCAGCATAAACAGGAGCTTGCGCGGAAGCAAGCGGCCAGCCATGGCGGCCTGCGGACGTTCACGGAAGCTCGCGGAAGCGTTTTGTGGACCACTCGTGGACCACACTTTGCCTGCCTTGTTTAAAGTTCGATGGCTGTACTCCGGTGATTCTAGTCATTCACCGGAGCGGACATGGACAACTTTCTTGATGCAGATTCGGTCGCCAAGATCTTTGGGGTTAGCACGCGCACACTGCGCACATGGGTCAAGAAGCGAACGTTCCTTGCCCCGATCAAGTTGGGACGAAAGCCATTATGGTTACCGACGCAACTTGATGATTGGACCGCCAGAGATGCGCCTCGACGCGACGGGCAGCAGACGAGCCAACCAGCGGTGGTCCGGCGTGGACGACCCCGGAATATGTTGTAGCGCACACGAAGTCTACGAACGCATGTATGAGCAGGCGTACCACGATGTCGGGGACTGGTTCAATGCTGGGGGTGCGAGCGGTCGCATGTAACAATTGACGTAGAGGCTCCGGAGAGGAGCGTAAAATCCTGCCAACATAAGCGATATAATTACGG
>JAXDQN010000184.1:0-3619 GCA_034667865.1 Gammaproteobacteria bacterium | reverse complement strand
GCCGCCCCGGCGCATCGGCAAATTGAATGTGCGCCACCACAGACAGACACGCCTCAAGAACCGCAGCGATGTCGAGGCCGGTGCGCGCCGCATGATACAAATCGAATTGCAAACGCACCTGGCCTTGGCAGTTCGCCAGAATCTCTCGCGCGACACGAAGGCTAGGGTTCACGTACCCCGGCATGTCATGCGGATTGATGAATTCGGTCACGATTTGACGGCCCTGCAACGCGCCGGCCGCCAGCTGCAAATTCTCGACGTAGGTTTTTCGGCACAAGTCCGTTTCTTGCGGCGTGCAAATTCCCCCGAGCACGTGAATGCAGCTCACCTGCAGTGCAGCGGCGTACTCCGCCAGCAACGGCAATTGCGCGCGAAATTCATCCCGCATTTCCGGGCGAGCCGCAAATCCCGACGGGTAAGTCTGCGGGATGGTGGGTGCGTTGATGAGGACCACCGGCAAGCCGGCATCCGCGGCAGCGCGGCGCAGGTCTGCGGATGACTCCCCATAGGGGGACTGAATTTCGATGGCGTCGAAGCCGGCGCGGCGCGCGGCGGCGAAGCGCTCCAACAAGGGCAGCTCTTTAAATAGCACACTCAAATTTGCGCTGATTTTCATGGCGCTATTCTAACCGCTTGGCGTCACGATCAGCTGCTCTTGCGCTCGGCAGGTTTTGGATCGACGGCCGCGAAGGAGTCAAAGCTCAGGCTGTACGATCCCGAAATTTGATTCGGAACGCAGGTGGTTTTGTCATCGACGTTGCGAACGGAAAACATCGGCAACACGTGGTCGCGAAACTGCTCGATGAGTTCGCAGTCACCTATGGCCAATTCGCTCGGCGTGTGCGGCGTGAATTTCACCGTGCGCCAATTGCCGCTGACCGGCGGCGCATCGGTTGACTGATCCGCGCCCGGAGTGGCGAGGGTGTAAAAGGTTAAATAAGCCGAGGCAAATTCGTCGGCACGGCCGAAGCCGCGTGCGCACGCGGCCGGCTGCGACTTCGCATCCTTGCGCGCCCCCGCGGCCAGCAACAGGATTTTCAATTTGTCCGCCAGTCCGTCGCAGGAATACGTCGTGGTGAAACCCACGAAACTGAAGCGGTACTCATGTTTCTGCCATACGCCCGCGGTGGCAGCATCATCGGCCATAGAGGTGGCCCACGGCAATCCGCACAGCAGCGCGCTGCCAGCTATCGTCATCAATTTGGCCAATGGCTTCATTGCTCCCTTCGCTAGACCCCTAAATTTACCGCAAGTTCGGGCAACGGCGCTGCCTTTGGTTTGTTGACGGCTAAATCCGCGTAGCGGTAGGGGCAGTCCGTGAGACGATGCAGCAAGTCTCCCACGCCCCGCTGGAGTCCGCATGAACCGATCCAAAGGCATCGTTTGCACTCTCGCGCTGCTCACGGTCGGATTTGACGCCAGCGCCCAGCAGTCGGGGTCCTCGCCAGGGGGGTTTAAGACCGTAGACAATCCGAGCGGTGGCCAATACATCTATGGACCCCTCACCGGGCGCGGCACCTTATCGGAAGCCGTGGTCTACATGCTGCGCCAGGTGCACAGTCATTTTGGTGCACGTCCCGAGGTGGGCAAGTTCTTTCAGTCCCGGGATGCAACGGAGATCGCCACGTTTTTCGCGGTCACCGACCAGAAACACGACAACAAGCCCATGCAGGGCCTGCTGATCGTTGCCTTGGCAGGCGACGGCTCGGTCTCGACGGCAGTTCTTTATGATGAGCGGGCACGCTTCGGAACGACGGAACCGGCCATGATGAAGTCGCTATCTGCGGTATGGCGTCCCGCGGGCGCGGCTTCGTCGGGCGGCGTGCCGCCGGGCGCCGCACCGCCCCTGACTCAAACCACCGGCGGTGATCGCAGCGCCGCCCTCAGTGTGCCGGCCGGCTGGAAAGTTACCAACGTCAATTTGGGCGCGCTCACCGCCGAGGGACCGAAAGGCGAGAGGGTTTACATGGCGTTGGTGTATCAGGGCGTGCCCGCGGGTCCGGACCTATTCGCGAGTTTCGTCAACGCCAGCAACCAGGCGCGCATGAAGAATGGACTCCGAGCCGCCAGCTATTCGCAGGTCACGCAAACCAACATCGCAGGTCAAGGCCGCGCCATCCAGGCGCTATTCACCGTCGATCTGAATGATGGCTTGGGACCCCGAAAGGGCAGTGCGCGGGTGGATGCCTGGGGCGCCAATGCATTCAGCGTCAGCGGTTCCAACCTGCCCGTCGGCATCGCCGAGAGTGAGGGGCCCACCATGCTGGCTGTCATTCATTCTTATACTCAAAACGAACAGATGATGGCGCAGATGCGCCAAGGCGAGATCGATCGGGTGCGTGCCGATGCCGCGCGCGGCAACGCGCAAAACGCCGCCATCAATGCGCGTCGTGAAGCCAGCAACGCGGCCTTCGATCAACACATGAGCAGCCTGAATTCTCAGTTCAGCGCCAACGACGCTCACATGGACAACATCGATCGCGCCAGCAAAATGCAGCAGAACTACATGCTGGATCGCTCTGTGGTGACGGACAACGAGAATGGCGAGCGCGGTACGGTGAGCAATAACTACGCCGATTCACTGGTGCGAGCCAACCCGAATCGTTACCAGATTGTGCCGAACCAGAACTTGATCAAGGGCCAGGACTACTAGCTCAGGTTAACCGCCCGGCGCGTCGCGTGATCCCACTCTGGGGATTTCGGCCTCGATTTCGCCCGCGGGATTGGCCGGTTTGATCGGGGCGATCGCCTCAATATCGTCGTCGTCGTCGGGCTTCTCTGGCGGCAGAGTTTCTTCGGAATGCATTCTGAATCCTCCTACAGCGCCGCACGTGCGGCGCCCACTGTTTTTGGATTCCAGGCAGTCATGTAACTCGGGCTGATCGCGCTCAACCGGTCCACGAAGGACGCTTGCCAGTGAGCTATGGAGTTCTCGTGCAGCGCTTGCAGCATGACCGTATGGCGCATCTTTCTTTCCTCCAATGGCATCACCAAGCCCTGGTGCAGGGCCAAGGCCACCGCAGTTTTGTCGTACGGGTTGACCAGTAGCGCGCCGCCGCTGAGTTCCTGGGCGGCGCCGGCGAGAACCGACAGCACCAGCACCCCGGGATCCTCGGGGTTCTGCGCGGCCACGAATTCCTTGGCGACCAGGTTCATGCCGTCGCGTATCGGCGTGACAAAGCCCACATCCGACATGCGCAGAAAGCCGCTCAATGTTTGATGCGAGAAATCCTTGTTCAAATACCGGATCGGCGTCCAGTCGGCGTCGGCAAATTTGCCGTTGATGTGTCCTGCGGTGCGTTCCAGCGCATCGCGAATCTCGATGTAGGCCGCGACGTTGATACGACTGAGCGGCGCTATTTGCACGAAGCTGATGTTGCCTTGAAGGTCCGGCACGATCTCGAGCAGGGAGTCATACGCGTTGAATCGCTCCACGAGCCCTTTGCTGTAGTCCAGTCGATCGACGCCCAAAATCAATTGGCGTCCGAGCATGCTGCGCACCAGACGGCTGATTTGCTCATCGTTGCGTTCGGCTTCTTCAGCCTGTTGCGTGATGACATCGACGTCAATGCCGATAGGGAATACGCCGGTGCCGATCTTGTGCCCATCGACATGGATG
>JAXDQN010000183.1:0-3197 GCA_034667865.1 Gammaproteobacteria bacterium | reverse complement strand
ATCCCCATGAAGCCGGCCATTAGCATTTCCGCGCCAAAGCCGCTTGGACCGTGAGGAATATCGAGGCGCCGCGACAACACGGTTCCTAGCGACCAGCACGCGATGCCGACGACGATGATGAAAGTCCCTATTCCACTGGCCTGCAAATCCCGGCCCATCAACATGATGGCGGCCCCGACCCCGCCAATCGTGATCGCCATCCATTCCACTCGTTTGGGCCAATCGCCGAAAGCTCCCGACCAGAGTGCGATGGCCAATGGCACCGTGCTAATCAACGCCACTGTAGCGCCAGAACTGACCCAGTGCTCCGCCACCGCAACCAGCCCGTTTCCGGCTACTAGTAATAAGAAGCCGACGACAGCGGCGCCGCGCCATTGCGCAAGCGTAGGCAACCGCTGCCGACGCATCGCCTGCCAACCGAGCAGCAAGCCGCCGGCGACCAAAAAGCGCGTGCCCACCAAGAAAAAGGGGCTCATCTCTTCGATGCCCACCTTGATGGCGAAGTAAGTGGTCCCCCAAATGATGTACACCGCCATGAGACAGGCGACGATAAGGAACGCGGGCGGACGGCTTTGCATCATTGTTAAATCGTAGCGCTTCACTGCCCGCAGTGCTTTATTTTGTTTAAACTTACCGGTGTACTATTTCTTATTAACTGAAGTCCTTATCGATTGCGAGGTTAGCTTATGGATATGCTTGACCACAAAATCCTTGAGATCTTAGATGCCGACGCTCGTCGGTCTTACGCCGAGATGGCACGAGAGCTCGGAATCTCACAGCCCACTGTGGCGGATCGAATCCGCCGTCTCGAGGAAAAAGGCATCATGCGGGGAGCCATGCTGCGCATCGACCACGCCCGATTGGGATTCAGCGTGAGCGCCTTCGTCAGGCTGCGTTCCAAATCTGCGCACAAGTTGCGGCTCATCGAAATCGCGCGTGCCATGCCTCAGGTCATCGAAATGCACAGCGTCACAGGCGAAGACTGTTTGATTGCCCGCGTCTGCGCGCGCTCGGTCGAGGAGTTGGCGGAAATTCTTCAGCGCCTGACATCGATGGCAGAATCGAGCACCTCCGTGGTACTCGAAACTCACATCCCATTGCGAAACCCGATGCTGGCGCGGCCGGCGCCGTCTGCACGTACGGTTCATCGGGAAGGAAAAAGCATCAATGTCGTGGGAACCACATCCTAGGATCTGTTGCACGTGTCTTTCTTTTGCGTTCGGCGCGGGCACGCGACGTTTGTCGGACATACGGGAAACCAAGCGGGCTTTCGTGCTTTCATGTTTTTGAATCCGGACACCGGCGCAGCAGTGGCGGCAGCTTTCAACACCGACAGTGACCTACCGGCGAACGAGCACCCGTCGAAGTACCAACAAATTCGCGACGCCGCCCTGCAGCTCATCGAATGATGCCTGTTGCCCATCAGAGATCAAAAGTCATATGCTCATGCCGAATTCTTGTTAGTCACGGCCCGCCCGCCCTTCTAGGCTTTGGGCCCGGGCATTAACTGGAGGGTCTCCATGGCACAGTCCACCGGCCGCGAGAGCTGGCATTTCGATACGCTCGCCGTTCACGGCGGATATTCGCCCGATCCGACCACAAAAGCCGTCGCCGTGCCGATCTACCAGACGGTGGCCTACGCATTCGACAGCGCGCAGCACGGCGCCGATCTTTTCGATCTGAAGGTGCCCGGCAACATCTACTCGCGCATCATGAATCCAACTCAGGATGTACTCGAACAGAGATTGGCTGCGCTCGAGGGGGGAATTGCAGCCCTGGCGTTGGCCTCGGGACAGGCAGCAGTAACCTACTCCATCCTCACCGTGTCCGAGGCCGGCGACAACATCGTCGCATCCAGTGCGCTCTACGGTGGAACTTACAACTTGTTTGCGCACACACTCCCTCAGTACGGTATCGAAACGCGCTTCGCAGACTATCGTGACCCCGAGTCCTTCGCTCCGCTAATCGATGCCAAGACGAAGGCGGTGTTCGTCGAGTCACTCGGCAATCCCCAGGGAAACATCACCGATTTCAAGCACATCGCCGAGATCGCCCACCGCAGCGGCGTCCCGCTGATCGTTGACAACACGGTGCCCACACCCTATTTGTGCCGACCCTTTCAGCATGGCGCAGACATCGTCGTGCATTCTCTCACCAAGTATTTGGGCGGCCACGGAACCAGCATCGGGGGAGCCATCGTCGATTCCGGCAAGTTTCCTTGGGCAGACCACAAGCAGCGCTTCCGACGCTTGAATGAACCCGACGTCAGCTATCACGGAGTCATTTACACCGAAGCTCTGGGCCCTGCGGCATATATCGGCCGCGCCCGCGTAGTGCCTTTGCGCAATACCGGCGCAGCCATCTCGCCATTCAACGCGTTTTTAATCCTACAGGGAATTGAAACCCTTTCGCTGCGTATGGATCGCATCAGCGACAGTGCTCTGAAGGTGGCGCGGTTCCTGAAAGAGCAGCCCAAAGTTGCGTGGGTCAATTATGCCGGACTCCCGGAGCATCCCGATCACCGGCTGGTCAGCACCTACCTGTCGGGCAAGGCCTCAGGCCTACTTACATTTGGTCTCAAGGGTCCCAGCGGCGAAGGCAGGCAGCGGGGTGCCCGCTTTCTGGACAAACTGGAGTTGTTCACCCGCCTGGTCAACATTGGAGATGTCCGGTCGCTGGCCACCCATCCCGCATCCACGACTCATCGGCAATTGACGCCACAGGAACTGGAAAAAGCCGGAGTCAGTGAGGATACGGTGCGGCTTTCGATCGGCCTCGAACATGTGCCGGACCTCATCGCCGATTTGACGCAGGCGCTCGCCGCGGTTTGATGGCCGCACTCAATGCTTCACGAACCACGCAGGAACTGCTGCAAGGTTACTTGGTCGAAGGTAACGACAGAAATCAACGAGTACCCCAGATGATCGATCACCGCCGATTTTCAATCACGTCTGCCGCCATTTTAACTTCTTTGATATCAATTGCCGCCGTGAACGCGCAAGCGGCCGGTCCGGCGGCCCAGTTCCAACCGTTCAAGATCGGCAATTACAGCGCGGTTTCGCTCAAAGACGGCACGCTCGAAGAGCCTGTCGATGGAAAGAGCTTCGTCGTCGGCCAGTCGAATGAGGCGGTGAGTTCGGTGCTCAGGGCTGGCGGCGCCCCGGGCGATCATTTTGAGTTCAGCATACAGGCGCTGC
>JAXDQN010000182.1:0-8695 GCA_034667865.1 Gammaproteobacteria bacterium | reverse complement strand
GACGGCAGCGGCATCGCCTACTTCGAAGGTCTGGAGCCCAAGTACGAAGCCTATGCACAAAGCCGTCTGATGCTCGTGCCGGCGGCTGGCGGCAAGCCGCGAAACTTGAGCGCCTCGTTGGACCGAGCGGTGAGCTCCTTTGTATTCGCTGCCGATTCGACCTCGATGCAGGTGACCGTCGAAGACGATGGCGCCAGCTACGTTGCAAATGTGGATTTGCGCGACGCCAGCATCAGGCCGATTGCACGGGGCCGCTTCGTCGCGACCAACCTGGCGAGCGGCGGGGGGCACATCGCCTTGCAGTACAGCGATCCGACCTCGCTGCGGGAAATCTATGCGCTGGACGGCGGCCAATTGCGCAAGCTCTCGGCGCACAACGAAGACTTCTTGAAAGAAGTGGTCGTGGGAGCGACGCAAGATTTGCGTTTCAAGAGTCAGGGCGGCACCGAGGTGCATGGCTATGCCGTCATGCCGCCGAATGCCGTCGCCGGCCGGCGCTATCCAACCATTCTTTGGATTCATGGCGGCCCTAACGGGCAGGACGATGACTCGTTGGCCGGTGGCCAGTATCAGCGCCACTTGTTGGCGGGCGGTGGTTACGTGGTCGTTGGCATCAATTATCGCGGCAGCAGCGGCCGCGGTAGCGTTTATGCGAAAGCCATTTTGGCGGACTGGGGCCACAAGGAAGTGGAAGATATTTTGGCCGCGGCCGACCATGTGGTCGCGATCGGTCTCGCAGATCCCAAGCGCCTAGGTATCGGCGGCTGGAGCTATGGCGGCATTTTGACCGACTACACCATTGCCACGGACGGCCGTTTCAAGGTGGCTTTCAGCGGCGCCGGCAGCGCCAATCAACTATCCATGTACGGATCCGATCAATACATCCTGCAATACAACAACGAGCTCGGACCGCCTTGGAAGTCCGAGGCGTTATGGCTGAAGCTGTCTTATCCGTTTTTTCACGCGGACCGCATTCACACACCCACCATGTTCATGGGTGGTCTGATGGATTTCAATGTGCCGGTTGCCGGCGGCGAACAGATGTACCAGGCGCTGCGGACGATGGGTGTGCCGACCGAATTGGTGGTGTATCCCGGCGAACATCATGGCTTCACCAAACCCAGCTTCCTGAAGGATAGGGCGGAGCGCATGGCTGCTTGGTACGACCACTACCTGCAATGAGCGACGACCTTTGCTACCTCGGCCTGCGCGAGGTGGCGGCGCTGATGCGCGAGCGCAAGCTGTCGGCGCGCGACTTCATGCAGGCGCAGCTGGCGCAAATCGCGCGCTGGAATCCGCGCGTCAATGCCATCGTTGCGAAATTGCCCGACGATGACTGTCTGGCGTTGGCCGATGCGGCCGACGCGCGCGTCGCGCGGGGAGAGCCGCTCGGCGCATTGCATGGCATCCCGTGGGCGTTCAAAGATCTCGAACCGGCCGTCGGATTTCCGTGGAGCCGCGGCTCGCCGATCTTTCGCAATGACCGGCCAAGCGGCGATTCGATATTGGTGGAGCGCTTGCGCGCGGCGGGCGTGCTCCCCATAGGTAAGACCAACACGCCGGAATTCGGCATGGGCTCGCAAACCTACAACCCGGTGTACGGCACCACGCGCAATCCTTTCGATGTGAGCAAGACTGCGGGCGGTTCGAGCGGCGGCGCCGCGGCGGCGTTGGCGACCGGCATGCTGGCCGGCGCGGACGGCAGCGATTTGGCCGGTTCCTTGAGGAATCCGGCGGCATTCAACAATGTGGTGGGCTTGCGGCCCAGCGTCGGCTTGGTGCCCACGGGGCCTGGACCGCTGCCGCTGCTGGGGTTTGCCGTCAAGGGACCGATGGCGCGCACGGTCGCCGATACGGCTTTTTTGCTGGCCGTCTTGGCGGGCGAGGACGCGCGCGACCCGGGCTGCGTGCCTTCCCGGCCGGAGATTTTCGTCGCCGACTTAGCGCGCAGCTTTCGCGGCGTCACGCTGGCCTGGTGTCCCGATCTCGGCGGGTTGCCGCTGGATCCGAGCATTCGCAGCGTGCTTGAAGCGCAGCGCAAGGTGTTCGAAGACTTAGGCTGTGTAGTGGAAGAGGCCAACCCGCATTTGGAGGCTGCCGAGGAGCTGTTTCTGACCCTGCGGGCATTTCGCTCCTGGGTGTACTTGGGCCCGCTGCTGAATTTGCATCGCGACCAAATGAAGCCGGAGGCCGTCAAGGAGATCGAAGACGGCGCGCGCCTCAGCGGCGCCCAGATCGCCGCCGCCATGGAGCGCCATGGCCAACTCATGGAGCGCATGCGGCGGTTTCAAGAGCGCTATCCCTTCATGGTCTCCGCGGTCACCCAGGTTATGCCCTTCGACGCGTCGCTGCATTGGCCTGCGCAGGTCGCGGGTGTGACGATGGAACACTACATCGCCTGGATGCGCTCGCTGTACTGGATTTCGGCTGCGTTCGTGCCCGCCCTGGCCGTGCCGGCGGGATTCGCGGCTGGGTTGCCTGTCGGACTGCAGATCACCGGCCGATTCCGCGATGATTTGGGCGTGCTGCAGCTGGCGCATGCCTTCGAGCAGGCCACGGCCGTGGGTCGCCGCCGACCGGTGGAATAAAACCGCCGCAACATGAGTCTCCTCCTCCAGAACCTCAACTAATGGAGACGGACATGGCAAACGATCGATTGACGCTGACGCGCCGCAATGCATTGAAGTGCATGGCTTACGGCGGAGCCGGGACCCTGTTCGCCCTATCGGGTGGGGTGTTGATGCCCATCGACCTGGCTATGGCCGCAGGCGACAAGACCGGGGCCGCCAAATTGGGCAAGCCGCTGTTCGTGCAAATCAGCGACACCCACATCGGCTTCAACAAAGAGGCAAATCCGGACGTCAATGGCACGCTCGTGCAGACCATCGACTTCGTGAACGGCATGGCCGAGCAGCCTGGGCTGATCATTCATACCGGCGACATCACGCATTTGTCCAAACCCGCTGAGTTCGACATGGCCCAGCAACTGATGGGCAAATTGCGCACGACCGAGCTGCACACGGTTCCGGGCGAGCATGACACCACCGATGCGACCCAGACCGAATACTTCAATCGCTTCGGCAAGGCGTCGAACAACAAGGGCTATTACAGTTTCGATCATTCCGGCGTGCACTTCATCGGCCTGATCAACGTGCTGCAGTTCAAGCCGGGCGGGTTGGGAACGCTGGGAGCCGAGCAAATCGCCTGGGTCACGGCGGACCTCAAAGGGCGCTCATCCAGCACGCCCATCGTGGTGTTCGCACACATGCCGCTGTGGACCATTTATGAACCCTGGGGCTGGGGCACCGGTGATGCCGATCAAGTGATGGCGCAACTGGCGCGCTTCGGATCGGTGACGGTGCTCAACGGCCACATTCACCAGATCGTGCAGAAAGTGGAAGGCAACGTCACCTATCACACGGCACGGTCCACCTCCTATCCGCAACCCGTGGCGGGCCAGGCTGACGGCCCGGGACCGCTGAAGGTGCCTGCGGATCAGCTCGGAAAAATGCTGGGCGTGACCAACGTGAGTCTGGCGAAGCAGCACAAGGCGACTTTGACGGATTCGACACTGGCTTAATTTCAACAGACAAGCTTAAACGAGGATCAATTATGTTTTCATTGCCAAGGCGCTCGCCCTGGATGGGTTTGTGCGCGGCCGTATATTTGGCGGTCGCGTCCGGAGCCGCCCACGCGGCCGAGCCCATCAAGATCGGTGTGAAGAATTTCATGTTCAGCCCGGCGACCATTACGGTCACCGCGGGCTCGCAGGTCACCTGGGTGAATATGGATGAGGAGCCGCACACAGTGGCCGGCGACTCCGGGATGTTTCGTTCCGGCGCCATGGATACGAACGAGACTTTCTCGTTCAAGTTCGACAAGCCGGGCACCTACCACTACACCTGCTCGATCCATCCGAAGATGGTCGGCACCATCGTCGTGCAGTAGCCATGAAAACGGTGATGGTCATCGGTGCGACCTTAGGCGTTGCCGCCCTCTGCGCCCTCATCAGCGCGGGGCTGTTCGTTGAGTCCGGGCTGTACAACATCGGCGCCGATGACCATCACACCAAGTTAGTGTTTGCCATCATCGTGCAGCTGCGCAACCGGTCGATCGACTCCCGGTCGAGCGACCTCGAGGTGCACGAGGTCACTGACCCGGCGGGGTTGGCGGCAGGCGCTCAGCATTACGCGGCCCTGTGCTCCGGGTGCCATCTGGCGCCCGGGATGGAGAAGTCCGACATACGGGTCGGCATGTATCCGCATCCGCCCAGCCTCGCGCAGGAGGAAGTGCAGGAGCCAAAGCGGGCCTTCTGGATCGTCAAGCATGGCATCAAGATGAGCGCCATGCCCTCGTGGTCGAAAGTGATGAATGACCAGCAGATCTGGGAAGTGGTGTCCTTTCTGCGCAAGCTGCCGGACATGAGCCCCGAGACCTATCAGCAGCTGTCGCGCAAGACCAGCTAATCGCGGCCGGCGCCTCGCCGGCCTCCGCCCGGCGAATCCCTAGTCGCGAAAGTTGTTGAACTGCAGCGGCACGCCGACGTCGGCCGTGCGCAAAAAAGCGATGGCTTCCTGCAGATCGTCGCGCTTCTTGCCGATGACCCGCACCTTGTCGCCCTGGACCTGGGCCTGCACTTTGAGTTTCGAGTCCTTGATGAGCCGCGACACCTTTCTGCCGGCATCGGCATCGATGCCATGTTTTAGAATCACCAATTGCTTGGCCCGCGCCAGATTGACTTCAGGATCCTTGACGTCCAGGCAGGCGACGTCGATGCCGCGCTTGGCGATGCGCAATTTCAGAATGTCGAGCATCTGCCTCAGCTGAAAATCCGCCGGCGCGACCATGGTCACCGTGGTCTCCTCCAGTTCGAAGCGGGCGTCGGTGCCTTTGAAATCGAAACGTTGCGTGAGTTCGCGAATCGCTTGATCGACGGCGTTAGTCAATTCATGGGTGTCGATCTCCGACACCACATCGAATGAGGGCATGGCTTAGGACTCCGCCAGCAATTGATCCAAGGTGGCCTGCACTTCGGCGACGAACTGCGTGTAGTGCTCGCCGGTCGCCGGTCCCGAATAGCCGGTGTGAATCTTGCGCACATTGCCCTTGCGATCGATGAAGATGGTGGTGGGAAAAGCATACACGCGCTCCAGCGACGGCAGCTTCTTCGCCGCGTCGTCCTTGTCCGAAATGCCGGCGATCAGCGTGGTGTACTGAATGTCGTAGTGCTGGCGGAAGCGCTGGGTGGCTGCGACCGCATGGGGAAAGTCGCCGAAATGCTCGAACATCAATGCGACGATTTCCAGGCCTTTGCCGCGATTTGCCTGGTACAACGGCGATAGGAACATGGCTTCGTCGTGGCAGTTGGGGCACCAGCTGCCCGCCAGCGTCACGATCAATACCTTGCCCTTGAACTTCGGATCCTTCGAGCTGACGGTATTGCCGGCCAGATCGGGAAACGAAAAATCGAATTGCTTGGTCGAAGCGCGCAGCGCCGTGAGCGCATAGGCATCGGGCAGCGCCGCCTTGTCGTCACGCTTGCCTGTCCAGGTTTCATGATTGGCGAGGCCGGACCAATAGTCGCCGCTAAGACCGCCCTCGGGAGTGACCTTGGCCTTGTAAAGAAATGCATGTGCCCCATCGAAGGTGGACAGATACAACTCGTCGCCTTTCACCTGGCCGACGAGATAGCGATGATCGCCGGTATCGGTCAAGAAGGTGCCGGTAACCACATCGTGCGATTGCGAGAACTCGCCGACTGCCACCTCCGGCTTGGCGCCTTCTTTTTCAACGAAAGTCACGGCCCAGCGGCCCGACACGTCGGCATTGTCGCTGGCGGAGGATTCGAAAAAACGATAGGTCGGACCTAGCTGCGCCTTGAGCGGAATGTGCTGATTCTTGGCGTTCAGCTTGTCCAGGAACACCTCGCCGGACAACTGGCCGCCCGAGGCTTCCGCGGTGAGGCGATTCTCGTAGCCCGGCATGGCTATTTCCACATGCGAGCCGTTGATTTTCACTTCGCTGAGCTTGAGACGTTCTTTGCCGTTGAGCAGGTAGCCCACCGTATCGGATCCTTCCTTCACCAGCTCCAAGCCGAAAGGCAGCTCACCGTTGGGCAGGGTCAGGACAGCTCGATAGGTTCCCAGCTTCACCCCACTGGGCGCTGCGTCGGCCGAAGATGCGCCGTGATTGCAGCCGGACAAGGCGGAGAGAAATCCGCATAAGCTTAGAATCGTGGCTGCTGACGTGCGCATACGCTAACGATACCCCCGTGCCTGCAAAGTGAATAGTTTTGCATACTGGCCATCCGCCGTCATGAGCGCCTCGTGGCTGCCGCGCTCGACGATGCGGCCTTCCTCGAGTACCAGGATCTGGTCCGTCATGCGCACGGTCGAGAAGCGGTGCGAAATCACGATGGCGATGCGATTGCGCGTCAGTTCGCGGAAGTGCTCGAAGACTTCCGCCTCGGCGCCGGCATCGATGGCCGCGGTGGGTTCATCCAGCACCAAAATGTCGGCGTCGCTGCGCATGAAGGCTCGCGCCAATGCAATTTTTTGCCATTGGCCGCCGGACAATTCGCGTCCGTCTTTAAACCACTTGCCCAGTTGGGTGTGATAGCCCGCGGGCAGCTGCTCGACGAAATCGGCGGCCAAGCCCTTGGAGGCGGCGGCGCGCCAGCGCGCTTCGTCCTCGAAGGCGCGCACATCGCCGGCGCCGATATTCTCGCCCACCAGCATCTGATAACGGGCGAAATCCTGAAAGATCACGCCGATGCGTTGCCGCAGCGTGGTCTCGTCCCACTCCAGCAGGTCGAGACCGTCCAGTAAAATTCTGCCGCGGGTGGGTTGGTACAAGCGGGTCAACAACTTGATCAGCGTGGTCTTTCCCGAACCGTTCTGCCCCACCAGCGCCAGACTTTCTCCCGGCCTGACATGCAGATTGATGCCGGTCAAGGCCGGCGACGCGGCACCGGGATAAACGAACTCCACATCCTCGAAACGAATGCCATCACCAGGCGCCGGCCCCAGTAGTTTGGAACCGCTGCCTTGGCCCACTGGCTGTTCGAGATATTCGAACAGATTCGACAAGTACAGATTGTCTTCGTATAAACCGCTGACGGCCGACAAGGCGGCGCTCACCGACGCCTGCCCCTGACGAAATAACATCAGGTACATGGTCATCTGGCCCACCGACATCGCGCCGAGCACTGTCGCCGCCGCAATCCAACCGTAGCCGCCGTACAACGCCGCGATCCCCAACAGCCCCAGGCCAAACCCCCAGACATCGCGGCGCAGGGTCAAGTCGCGATCCTCTTTGTAGAGCCGGGTGAAGATATCCCGATAGCGCTCGAGCAAGCGCGGCCCCAATTCGAACAGCTTCACTTCCTTGGCGTAATCTTCGCGCGCCAGCACGGCCTCCAAGTAAATCTGCATGCGTGACTCGGGCGCGCGCCAGCGAAACAAGCGAAACGCCTCGCCGGAGAATTTTGCCTCGGCAAGAAATGCGGGCAGTCCAGCGAGTACCAGCAGCACCACCGCCCAGGGCGAGAAGCGGATCAGCAGGCCCCCAAAAGAAATCAGCGACACGGCGTTTTGCATGAGTCCAAAGGTGCGCATCACCAAGCTCAACGGACGGCTCGAGGCTTCGCGGCGCGCCCGGGTCAACTTGTCGTAGAACTCCGAATCCTCGAAGTGGGTCAGGTCCAGCGTCAGCGCTTTCTCCAGAATCATCACATTGACCCGCTGCCCCAACTGCGCGCGCAACAACGACTGGGCCAGGGAAATGCCACGCTGCGTCATGGAGACGGCGGCAACCAGCGCGGCCTCCAGAGCGACATAGCGCAGCACCTCGGCGAATGCGGTCTGGCCGGATTGGCGATGCAATTGCGCCGCATGGATGACGGCATCGACGATTTGCGCGCCGACATATGCGATGCCGGCCGGCAGCACGCCGGCCACCAGCGTGAGCAGGCCTAAGGCAATGCTCAAGGATTTGTCGGTGGTCCATACCAGCTGCAACGCCCGCCGGCTATAGGCGAACACGCTGAAAAAACCGCGCCGTGGACTGCCGGCCTCGGGGGTAGCGTCTGTGCCTTGCGGCGAGTTAACAGTGCTGGAGAGGGAGGGGCTGCTAATAAGTGCGTACCGGTGGGCGCCGCGCGGCGGTCTATAATCGACGTAGTTATATCCCGTATGGCGGAGTACTTGTGAAATTCAAGCCCTTGCTGGAGCGCTGGAAAAAAGTGGCTGCGCCGGAGCGGACCGTCCAGCAGTATGCGGTGCGCCTGCCGCTGGAAGATGCGGCACGATTGCACGCATTGAGCGCGCTGTTTCCCGGTCAGGCCGTCGAAGAGATCATCACCGATTTATTGCATGCGGGACTCGATGAAATCGCCGCCGCCTTGCCGTACGAGCGCGGGCCCAAGGTGATCTCGCGAGATGACCATGGCGACCCGGTCTACGAAGATGTCGGCCTGACGCCGCGCTTCATTGAACTGTCACGCAAATTCAAGAAAGAGCTGCAAAATAACCCGCCAAAATGACGCAAATTGCGTTCCTCGTGCGGCATTCGCGCTTGACGGGCTCCATTCGAGGCGGCGATACTCTTCGCATGATGACCGCAAAGACCGTCCGCATCGCGTGCTGGTGGCGTGCTCCCCTCAAGGAGTGGGCGCTGGTCGTTTAATTTTTAGCCA
>JAXDQN010000181.1:0-10632 GCA_034667865.1 Gammaproteobacteria bacterium | reverse complement strand
GATCTCCTGCATCATCAGGGTTGCGATGATGAGCGCCACCGGCGTGACCACCGACCAGGTGAGGAAAATGCGCCGCGGATAACCGTCCAAGGATTTGGTGGCATAACCGATGGCCAACATCACGCCGAGCAGCAGCAGCCAGCGAAAAATGACGTCCACCACCGCCGAAAGCTTTGCCGATGTCAGCTGCGTGCTGACCTCGCGAGGCGGAGTCACCAGCACCAGACACAGCACCGCCACGATGATGATGGCCTCGGAGGATCGATCGAAACGAATCTGGAAAAAAACGATGGTGGCCCACAGGGACGCAACCGCAACCACGACGGGGACGAGTGCCTGCACACCCGTCATGAGCGCGATTAGAAAGCTCTGTTTCAATAAGACCGGTTGGGTCATCAGGTATCCGTTGTGGCGCGATCAGCGCGCAACACGATCATTCTCCATTATCAGGTAAATACGCAATCGTGCCGTGGAAGTTATACCGACAATGTTAAATTGAAGGCAGGGGCCGGATTAGTCTGCGGCACAGCAATGATATTCTAGGGACCTATGACAAACGTTCCATTACTCGATCTTAAGGCTCAGTTCGCCCAAATCCGCTCCGAGGTGATGCCCATCATCGAGCAGGTATGCGAAAGCCAGCGCTTCATCCTGGGCGAACACGTCCTGGCGCTGGAGGCTGAGGGTGCACGTTATTGCGCCGCTTCGGCCGGGATTGGCGTTTCTTCCGGCACGGATGCATTGCTGTTGGCGATGATGGCATTGGGCATCGGCGCCGGGGATGAAATTATTACAACTCCCTTCACTTTTTTTGCAACCGCCGGGACCATGGCCCGTCTCGGCGCTCGACCGGTGTTCTGCGACATCGATCCGCAGACTTTCAATCTGTCGCCGGCGGCCGTGAAGATATTTCTTGACACGCAATGCGCGCTGCGCGGCGGCGTCTTAGTCAACAAGCGCACCGGCGGCCGCATCAAAGGACTGATGCCGGTTCACCTGTATGGTCAGTCAGCCGACATGGATCCCTTGATGGCGCTGGCCAAAGAGCATGGCCTGAAAGTGATCGAGGATGCCGCCCAGGCGATCGGCACCGAGTACAAAAAGGGTGTGCGCGTGGGTTCGATCGGCGACATCGGCTGTTTTTCGTTTTTTCCCAGCAAGAATCTCGGCGCCTTCGGCGATGCGGGCTTGAATACCACCAACGACGCAGAGCTTGCCGAAAGCATGCGAGTGTTGCGGGTTCATGGCGGAAAGCCGAAATATTTTCACTCGGTCATCGGCGGCAACTTCCGCATCGATGAACTGCAGGCGGCGGTGCTGCGCGTAAAGCTGCGCTACCTGGACGAATGGACCGCCGGCCGTCAGCGCAACGCGCGCTTCTATGATGGCGCATTCGCCGAATCGCTCAAGGGCAAGGTGACCACGCCCCATGTGGTGCCGGGCGGCCGACATATTTTCAATCAGTATGTGATTCGCGTGGCGCAGCGCGATGCGCTGCGGGATTTCTTGACGCAGCGAAATGTGGGCACCGAAGTCTACTATCCGGTGCCGCTGCACCTGCAGAAATGCTTCGACTATCTAGGCTACAAGTCGGGGGACTTTCCGGAATCGGAACGCGCCGCCCACGAGACGCTGGCGCTACCGATATACCCGGAGTTGAGCCAGGAACAACTCAGCCTGGTGGTGGCCTCGATCGGCGAGTTCTTCAAGAAACACTAGCTTTTCTTGAAGTCGTCCGGCAGCAATTGGTGGCGCGACAACAGCTTGTAGAAGTCGGTGCGGTTGCGCTTCGCCAGCCGCGCGGCCTGGCTGACGTTGCCGCCGGTGATTTGCAAGATCTGCGATAGATAAATGCGCGTGAATTCGTCGCGTGCCTCATCGAAGGACGGCAGGCGGCCGGGATTCCCGCCCAAGGACTGCTGCACCAACTCGGCGGTGATGATGGCGCCGTGCGAGAGGGCGACGTTCTGGCGCACCACGTTGTGCAGCTGCCGCACGTTGCCCGGCCACTCGGCCGTAGCCAACAGTTCCACCGCTTCCGGCGCGTAAATCTTGCGCTGGCCGCTTTCCTTGGCGATCTGTTCCAGAAAATGCGCCACCAGCAACGGGATGTCTTCGCGGCGCCGGCCCAGCGAGGGCACTTCGATGTGCACAACATTCAGGCGATAGTACAAGTCTTCGCGGAACTGGCCGCCGACCATCAATTCGTGCAGGTCGCGATGCGTGGCCGAAATGATGCGCACATTGGTCTGCACCGCTTCCGCACTGCCGACCGGGCGGATGGCGTTTTCTTGCAGCACGCGCAGCAGCTTGACCTGCAGGCGCATCGGCATGTCGCCGACTTCGTCGAGCAGCAGGGTGCCGCCGTCCGCGGTTTCAAACAGGCCCTTTTGTGCGCGGCTGGCGCCGCCCAAGGCGCCACTGTCGTGACCGAACAGCTCGGATTCGAGCAAATTCTCCGCCATGGCGCTGCAGTTGATCGAGACGAACGGTTTGTTGCGCCGCGGACTGGCTTCGTGAATGGCGCGCGCCAATAATTCCTTGCCGGTGCCGCTCTCGCCGGTCAACAGCACGCGCGCATCGGTGCCTGCCACCATGTTGGCCTGGGCCAATTTGTCTTCCATCAGCTGATTGCGCGTGATGATGTTGGCGCGCCAATCCTCATCGACATGGGCAAAGCCGGAGACCTTCAATGCCTTCTGCACGTGATCGAGCAGATCCTGCTTGTCCACCGGTTTGGTGAGGAAGCCGAAGGCGCCGCTCTGGGTGGCATGCACGGCGTCGGGAATCGTGCCGTGCGCCGTCAAAATGATGACCCGCAGACCGGGCCAGCGGCTCTGTAGTTCCTTCAGCAGGCCGATGCCGTCCATCTGGTCCATGCGCAAATCGGTGATCACCAAGTCCGGCCGGAAACGCACACAGCCGGACAGCGCTGCTGCCGCGCTCTCCACGGCTTCCACTTCGTAATTCTCGGCGCGCAAACGGATGGTCAAGAGGCGCAACAAGCCCGGATCGTCGTCGACGACCAAAATGCGGGCCTTGCGCTTTTGCGGGGTGGCGGCATCGCGCGCACCAGGCTGCAAACCGAAGGACAGCGGCGTGGTGGCGGCGATCGAATAAGCGTTCACGGGTTTATCTCCCATAACTGATTAGGGCGTGCGAGGTCGTTGTTCAATATGAGTAACCGCCTCGAGCTTGGCTCGAGCCTCATCCAATTGCTTGCGCAACTTCGCATTATCATCCTGCTCCGCTGCCAGGCGGCGGTTGAGCGCCTGCAGCTTATCGTGGGAATCATGCGGCGGGTCGTCCCGCATGCGCTTGTTTTCGGCCTGCAGCACCAAGGTTTGCTCAACTTCTTTGAGCGCCACGGCGGCCAGCAGGCGTTCCACAGGCAATAGAGTTTCAGGCCGCGCCAGCAATTCCGACAACTGTCGCTCGGCGGCGACGGGATCGGAGCCGCTATATCCGGGGGTCGCCAGAGCCAGCGCGTACTTGAGCCTATTGCTGGTGGTGGGCGTCAATTCGGCCCCATCCTTGGCCGACTGAAACAGCTCGGCTTGGCGGGCCGGATCGCCCTGGGGCAGGCTGCTCATCATCTCCAGCAGCGGCAGCAGGGCGGCGGCATCCTGGGGCGGACCTGCCGATTCGATCGGCGGCGGCGGCTTGGGGCGGCCCAGGCTGCCGAGGCTGCCGCAGGCGCTGAGCGCGCCCAGGAGGGCCACCAGCGCCGTTAATTGCCGCCCATTACGCGGCATGGGCTTTATCTTTATCACGCGCCGCCGAGGCGGTCTGACGCAACGGCAGGCGCACGCGGAAGTGCGCCCCGCCAACCTTGGCTTCGAGAATCTCAATACTCCCTCCATGGGCGTTGACGAACTCCGTGACCACGGACAACCCGATGCCGGTGCCTTTGACGTGGCCCCCTTGCGGAGTTTTCCCTTGATAAAAGGCCTCGAAAATACGGTCGCGCTCCTCCGGCGGAATTCCCGGGCCGCTGTCCATGACATCGAGCACCAGTTGCTCGCGCTGACTGCGCGCATGAATGGAAATCGTGCCGCCGCGCGGCGTGAACTTGATGGCGTTGGAGAGCAGGTTGTCGAGAATCAGGCGTACCTTGCCGCGGTCGGCGATGGGCGTGAGATCTTCGACCTGCACATCCAGCCTGACGCGCTGTGCGACCAGGGTCAGTTGCTGGTTCTCCAGCACCGACTTGACCAGCGGACGCAGTTTGAATTCCGAGATCTCCATGCCGACGCTCTTTGCCTGCCAAGCGCTGAAGGATAGTAGGTTCTCGATCAGCCGCTGCAGTTTCATGCTGTTCTCGCGCAAGATCCCGGTGACTTCGCGTTGCGCGCTCTGCAGTTCACCGACGGCCCCGTCCATCAACAGTTCGGTACCTTCGCGGATATTTGCCAATGGAGTCTTCAGTTCATGCGACATATGTCGCAGAAATCGATTTTTCTCCTGCGCCAAATCCAGCAGACGGCCACGCAGCCACTCCAGCTGCGTCGCCAAGCGCTCCAAGTCGGCAGGACCGCGGATCGCGATCGGCCGCGAAAAGGTGCCGCGCCCCAGCTCACTGATGGCGCGATCGATGGCGCGGATCGGCCGGCCGAACAGATAGGTGAACAAACCAACCACGGCCAGCGTCATCGGCACCAGCAACAGGGTCTGCCAGGCGAGGTTCTGCTGTGCGCGCTGCGTGGCCTGCTCGAGGCTGGAAGTCTCCCGGTCGATCTGCAAACTGATTTGATCGGAGAGCTTCAACGCGGCGTCGGAGAGTTGCGGAAAAGTGTTGATCACTGCGGCCATGCGCGGCGAATTGGGGGGGGCGTTTTTCAAGTCGGCCAGCAGTTTGTTGGCTTGCGCCTCGATGGCGCGTGCACCTTGCTGCGATTCATCGTCCAGCGGCAAGGTCTGCAAATCGTGAACTGCGGTAATCAGGCGCCCATTGTTGCGCACGTAGGCATCCAGCAGGTCCGCGTTGCCGATGATCTGATACAGGCGCGCGGTGCGTTCCATCGCACCGATCTCCTCGAACATGCGCTGATTGTTGCGGGTGCCCTGCATGCCGTGCGCGACCAATTGTTGGCTGCGGATCGACAGCCGATTCATCTGCACGGCCGCATTTACGATGGCGAACAGCAGCGGGGCGGCCACGATCGTGAAGCCAATCAGCATCAGTCCGCTCAGGGATTTTGGGCGCGGCAATCGCATAATCGGCATTCTAGCAGCGTGCTACCGGCAAAAAGCAGTGATGGGTTGCTAACTGTAGAATTGCCGCACATGACCAGTGAAGCCCCTTACGCGCAGCTATCTCCCGAAACCGTTTTGGACGCAATTGAAGCAGTCGGCTACCGCTGCGACGGCAGGGTCCTGGCGCTCAATAGTTACGAGAATCGGGTCTATCAGATAGGCATCGAGGATGCGCAGCCGGTGGTCGCCAAGTTCTATCGACCCAGCCGATGGACGGACGCGGCCATTCGCGAGGAACACGCGTTTTCTGCCGAATTGGCCGCACAGGAAATTCCCGTGGTCGCGCCCCTGGCGATGGATGGCGAGACTCTGCACACGCATCATGAATTTCGCTACGCCGTGTTCCCGCGCAGGGGCGGGCGCTGGCCGGAGCTGGGGACCCATGGCGATCGCGAATGGGTCGGGCGATTTCTCGGCCGGATCCATGCCGTCGGCCGCGCCGCGCGCTTCGTCGCCCGCGGCACGTTGAACATGGAGACTCTCGGCCGCGATGCGCGCGATTTCGTGCTCGAGGGCGATTGGATGCCCGACTACCTGGCGGAGAAATACGCCGCCGTCACCGACCAGCTGCTCGATGAAGTCGAGGCGCGCGCGTCGGGTTGGAATGGCGCAGCAATCGGCAGAATCCTGGGCGATTGTCATCGCGGCAACATCCTCTGGACCGACCTTGGGCCGCATTTCGTCGACCTCGATGATTGTTTGAGCGGACCAGCCATCCAAGACATCTGGATGCTGCTGTCGGGCGGCGAGCAAGAGATGCGCTCCGAGTTGCATGATTTGCTCAAGGGCTATGAACAATTTCTGCCGTTCAATCGCCGTGAAATCGAGTTGATTGAACCGCTGCGCGCGCTGCGGATGGTGCATTACGCGGGGTGGCTGGCGCGTCGCTGGCACGATCCGGCGTTTCCCAAAGCATTTCCTTGGTTTGCCGAACCGCGCTATTGGGAGGAGCACCATCGAGCATTGGAGGATCAGCTGGCCGCCGTGCTCGCACCGCCGCTAGAACTGTGACGTGTTTCGAACTGTCGCGTGCCGGCCAAGTTGTGATTGGCACGTGATTTGGTGATTATAGTGGGATGGTTGGCGCTACATCGATAACAAACAATGCGCGGATCCTGCTGCTCTGTTCGCTGGCGGCGCTTTGCGCTTGTCAAAAAGATCCGGCCGCCGCCAGCGCTCCTAAGCCGCAAATCAAGGCGAAATCCACGCCGTCGGTGAAGCCGGGTCCCACCGCCGCGCAGCTCACCGCCGGGATGGTCGAGGCGGCGGGTCAAGGCAAGGCGCAGGGGCCGGTGGATTTGAAGTTCGAGTTGGCGCAGCGACCCAAGGTAGGGCAGGCGCTGGAAATCAATTTGGCGCTGCTGCCGCAAATCGATGCGAAAACTGCGACCATTCAAGTCGCCGCCATCGACGGCTTCACCCTGGCGGAAGGCGCGGGGCAATTCGAAATCCCCGCGATCGCGGCCGGCGAGGTCTATCGCCATACGCTCAACGTCCTGCCGACCACAGAAGGCGTGTTTGTGATGGGTGTGATACTGCAGCTGAAGAACGACGACGGCATCGAAACCCGGACTTTCTCGATTCCCGTCATCGTCGACCGCTAAGCCTGGTGTAGAGGGGCTGAAGACCCTATAATGGGGAGTTTCCCACCTAGGCCTCCTCGTGACCCAGAAACTTCGCAATATCGCCATTATCGCGCACGTCGATCATGGCAAAACCACGCTCGTCGATCAGCTGCTGCGGCAGTCCGGCACTCTCGACGCGCGCAAAGATTTGCAAGAGCGGGTCATGGATTCCAACGATCTGGAGCGTGAGCGCGGCATCACCATTCTCGCCAAGAACACCGCAATTACCTGGGGCGACTATCGCATCAACATCGTGGATACGCCGGGCCACGCCGACTTCGGCGGCGAAGTGGAGCGCGTGTTGGCGATGGTGGACTGCGTGCTGCTGCTGGTCGATGCGGTCGATGGGCCGATGCCGCAGACGCGCTTCGTCACCCAAAAAGCATTCAAGCATGGTCTGCGCCCCATCGTCGTGATCAACAAGATCGATCGCGACGAAGCGCGGCCCGGTTGGGTCCTGGATCAAACATTCGATTTGTTCGATCGCTTGGGCGCGACCAATGAGCAGCTGGATTTCCCGGTGGTATACGCCTCGGCGCTGCGCGGTTTTTCGGGACTCGATTCCGGCGTTCGCGAGGGCGACATGCAGCCGTTGTTCAAGACCATCGTCGAGCACTGCCCGCCGCCGGACGTGGACTCGGACGGCTCATTGCAACTTCAGGTGACGCTGTTGGATTACTCCAGCTACGTCGGCGCCATCGGCATCGGCCGCATCAAGCGCGGCACCATCAAAAAGGGCATGCCTGTCACGGTGATCAACCGCGAGGGTAAGACGCGGCCCGAGCGCATTACGCAGGTGCTGGGTTTTCATGGGCTCACGCGGGTGGAAGTCGAGTCGGCCTACGCGGGCGACATCGTGGCGTTCGCCGGCATTGCCGAACCCAAGGTTTCCGATACGGTGTGCGATCCCTTGAACGTCGAGGCGTTGCCCAGCCTCACCGTCGATGAGCCCACCATCAGCATGACTTTCGAGGTCAACACCTCGCCATTCTTGGGCCGCGACGGCAAGTTCGTCACCAGCCGGCAGATTCGCGAGCGTTTGGAGCGCGAGTCGATTCACAACGTGGCGCTGCGGGTGGAGCCCACCGCCGATCCGGACAAATTCCAGGTGTTCGGACGCGGCGAATTGCACCTGGGTGTGCTGCTGGAGAACATGCGACGTGAGGGCTACGAAATGGCCGTGTCGCGTCCACGCGTGGTGATCAAGCAGATCGACGGCGTGGCGCATGAACCCATTGAGCAGGTCACGGTGGATGCCGACGCCGACGCGCAGGGCGCCATCATGCAGGCGCTGGGTTCGCGCGGCGGTGATCTCAAGGACATGCAGTCCGATCGCGGGCGCGTGCGCCTGGATTACATGATTCCCTCGCGTGGTTTGATCGGTTTCCAAACCGATTTCCGCACCATGACCCGCGGGACGGGCCTGCTTCACCATGTGTTCGATCATTACGGACCGGTGGTGCAAAAAGAACTGGGTCAGCGCCCCAATGGCGTGCTGATTTCCAATGGCCAGGGTGTTGCGCTGGCTTACTCGCTGTTCAGCCTGCAGGAGCGCGGACGCCTGTGTATCGGCGCCAACGAGGAAGTGTACGAGGGCATGATCATCGGCATGAATAACCGCGACGATGATTTGGTGGTCAATCCGCTCAAGGGCAAGAAACTCACCAATATGCGCGCCTCAGGCAAGGATGAAGCCGTGGTGCTGTCACCGCCCATCCGCTTCTCGCTGGAACAGGCCATGGAGTTCATCGACGACGATGAATTGATCGAAATCACGCCCAATCACATCCGCCTGCGGAAGCGTTATTTGCTGGAGAATCAGCGTAAACGCGGTGGCCGTGAGTCCATGGACCAGGCCTCGTAACTATTTAACCGTTTATTGGTTGAAACGAGACGCCCGTCACGCATCCGTTGCGGGATCACCCTAACATCGAGGCTTCAAGGTGCCGGGACGCGCCTTCAGCCTAAGTGCGGGAGATCCAGGCCTTGTCACGCGATATCGCGGCCGCTCTGCGCAGCGAGCCCACAACAGCGGACAAATTAAACCACCTCCTCGAGCGCCAGATCGCCGAGGCGCGGGGCAGGGACGGCGAAACGGATCTGGACAAGCTGCTGCGGGCCATCAGCAGCCACTACGACCGGGTTGACCTCGAGCGCCGCGGCGTGGTGCGCTCCATGCAGCTGATGTCGGATGAAGCCCAGGCGCTGACTCGCGAGATTCGCGAGCAAAGTTCCACCCATCTGCAGGCCATCCTCGACAACGTCAAAGATGCCATCGTCACGGTCGATGAGATCGGCCATATCGAAACTTTCAATCACACCGGCGAGCGGATTTTCGGCTACGCGCCGGCGGAGATTCTGGGCCGCCCCTTAGGCTTCCTGTTGCCCGATCTCAATTCTCGGGATCCGTGCGAGCCGCTGGAGCGCTTGGCGGCCAAGATCGACGACACCCACGTCGACCTTGCGGCGCACCAAACCTGGGGCTTGGCCAAGGGCGGCACCCGGGTGGCCGTGGAGATCGCCGTCAGCAAGGCCAAGCTGAATTGGCGCGACGGCTACATCATCTGTATTCGCGACATCACTGAACGTCACCTCGCGGAAGTGGCGGTGCGCGAGAGCGAAGGCCGCTATCGCACCCTGGTCGAGCATGCGCCCGAAGTGATCGTGGTGTTCGATGCCGATGCCGGCCGCTTCATCGACGTCAATGACAACGCCTGCCGCCTCTTTAAGCTGACGCGCGAGGAATTGCTCAGCAGCGCGCTGGAACTGATCAGCGGCACCGAGACGCCTACCGCCGCATCATCCGGCGCCCCGTCGCTGGGCATGGCGCGCGGCTTCATCGACAGTGCGCTGGCGGGCGCCGTGCCGGTGTTCGAATGGAATTACAGCGACGCCGCCGGTCAGCAGTTCCCCTGCGAAGTGCGGCTGGTGCGTCTGCCCAGCTCCAACCGCCGGCTGCTGCGCGCCAGCATCATCGACATCAGCGAGCGCAAGCGCGCCGACGCCGTCGCCTCAGGTGAGCGCCGCGTGTTCGAAAAGATCGCCGCCAATGCGCCGCTGGCGACCGTCCTCGACGCCCTGTGCGAGGTCATCGAGCGAGCCATGACGGACGGTTGCTGTGCGATCAATTTATTGGACCGCGACAAACAGGCGCTCACCTGCGGCGCGGCGCCGCATCTGCCGCGCGAGTTCCTGGCTGCCATGGATTGCGCTCCGATAGGCATTCGTTTCGGCTCGTGTTCCGCGGCGGTCTATTTGGGCCGCCAAGTGACGGTCGCCGATATGGAAACCGATGCGTTGTGGGAATTTCGGCGCGAGGCGGCGCAGCACGCGGGCCTGCGCTCTGCGTGGTCGATCCCCATTCTGGCCTCCGATGGACAGGTGGTCGGCACCTTCGCGCTGTACCGGCACCAACCCGGCGTGGTGTCATCCCGCGATCAGGAACTGTTGATGCGCATGGCACAGATTGCCGGCATCGCCATTGAACGCCGTTCCGCTGAGGATGCGCTGCGCAATAGCGAATCCAAATTCCGCGGCCTGTTCGAGAGCGTCATGGAAGGCGTTTATCAGACTTCGCGCGACGGCCGCATCCTGGTCGCCAATCCGGCCTTCGTGCACTTGCTCGGCTACGCGTCCGCTGAGGAGCTGTATCAAGTGCCTGCCGTCGCTTTGTACTGGTACCCGGGCGATCGGGAAAACTTCGTGCGGCGGGTCGAAGCGCAGGGCGAATTGCGCAACGAGGAGTATGTGC
>JAXDQN010000180.1:0-2744 GCA_034667865.1 Gammaproteobacteria bacterium | reverse complement strand
ATACATTAAAACGCTCGGCGACGCGGCCGGGGCCGGGGATGTAGGTATGACGCGGCCGAGAAATTGCGTCGCTGGGCCGCGAGCTCCGGCCCGTCGATCCGGCTTGCAAGATCATCGATGTCAGAACGCGTGACGCCGCTGGCTCTGAAGTGCTCCTGCCATGTATCGACCACGGCGATGACAGCCAGGACTTCTTCGGCTGCCGATCCGGGCTCGAGCCCAAACAGAGCGCATTGCGACATGGCATTTGCCAGAGTTGAGTCGCGGCCATCGGCGCCCACGACGAATTCCTGGTGTCCTTGGCCGGAGTTGGTGGGCAGCAGATCGTAGGCCGGCGCCAGATGCAGCTTGCCGGTCCGCGAGGCCGGCCGGTAGAGCAACGAGTGATTTTTTTCGTGGTCGTCGGTGTTGTCGATCAAAATGTTGAACACCATGCGGCGGAACAGCTCGCGCATTTGCAGCGCGTTGGCATCGTTGGCAGTTTCGCCGGAGCGGCGCAAAACCTGGGCGAGTGCGGGATATCCTAGGTCAGGACTGTCGGGAGCGACCGCGCGAAGTGCCGTGCCTGCCGATATGGCGTGTAATCGTAGGCCCTCGATGCGATCGAAGCGGCGCACAGCGACAGCGTTTTCGCCCTGCAGGGGGATCACGCGAGTTTCGGCGACGCGTATGCCGGCTTTGGCGGCCAAGGTCATCGCGGCATGTTCGATCAACGGGCCATCGACCCGTTCGCCGCTGAAGAACTTCAGCACCCATTCCACACCGTCGATCGAGATCAGTGCCTTAGGCTTCGCGCCGCCCAAACTTCCGCCCGCCGTAGCGATCTCGCGTTCGAGTTCTGTGAGCTCCTGCTTGTCGCCGATCTTGCGCATCACCTCGCTGAGGGACTCGGCCTGGTCCAACCGCGGCAAAGGCCCGGCGCGGCGCGGCAGGTATTGGTCGGGCGAGCTCGACACACCGAGCGCTCCGAAACGATCATCGCCCGCGTAATACAAGTACTCCATCACGGACAAGCGGCTCGGTCGATCGACGAATTGAATGACTCGTTCGCCCCAACGATCAGGCCGGGCATCATCGACGGCGCCTATGGCGCTGCCCGGTGTGCGCGGTGAAAATTCGCGATCGATCAGCGGCAGGTCTTCGCTGAGTCGAAAGCCGCTCTGCAGCCAGCCGGGCGAATACTGCAGTGATGCGCCCTTGCCGATGTTGAGGTAACGAAGTTCTCCCACCAGACGGGGGGCCGCGGGATTCTCGAGATACCACAGCCACAGCGAATCGAAGCGCGGGGCGGCAGTTTTATTGCTCACGATCTTCCTTACGCAGTTGGCGAGCCTCTGCGGACGCGCGAGCACGCGCGCGTCCTAGTTCCAGCGCGTCGCGCACGTCCATTTCGATTGCGCCGCTGTCGGATGCAGGTGCTGCCAACTCCGCCAGCGCAGATTCGCGGCCGATCATCCATAAGGCCGTTAGGTAGATGCCGATGCTGACGCTCGGCGCCCCGGCTTCCATGTTCATAAGAGTGGGTACCGACACACCCATGCGCGAGGCCCAGGAAGCCAACGATTCCTTGCGCCGCAGGCGGGCGACGGCGAGGTCGGCGCCTAATTT
This sequence comes from Gammaproteobacteria bacterium, assembly GCA_034667865.1. Taxonomy (GTDB): domain Bacteria; phylum Pseudomonadota; class Gammaproteobacteria; order Steroidobacterales; family Steroidobacteraceae; genus Bog-1198. Next base: position 1,136 of record JAXDQN010000180.1, on the reverse strand, counting down.
GCCCAGGGCGTCGAAGGCCGCGGGGGGTAGGCGGTCAGTGGCGGCGGAGTGTTTTCCCATAATGTATAATATAACAAAAATGCGGTTTTCATTAAAATATATATTAGTTTCCGGTGGAGTAATGCTGCGTCGCAGTATCTAGGACTCAGGGAAGCCAGTGCCGGGGCTAGTTGTCAGCCCTTCGGTGCCAGGCATTGAACACCGCCAATTGAGCGGCGAAAGCCCGCTTGTAAGCGGGCCGCGCTTCGCCGCGGGCGGCATAGGCGGCGAGTTTCGGAAATTCGTCGAGCATTCCCGATGGCTTCAACCTGAGCAGCACCGCCACCATCATCAGATCGCCCGCGCTGAAAGCACCATCGAGCCAATCGGCATCGCCCAGGCGATCGGAAAGTGCGCCGAGGCGGTCACGGATGCGATCCAGGACCAGAGGCAGGCGCTCCTTGGACCAACTCTTGTCGGCCTCCAAGAACTTGGCGGTTTGGAGATCAAGGATCGGCGGCTCCACTGTGTTCACCGCGGCAAACATCCACGTGATTGCACGCGCCCGGGCATTCGCATCATCAGGCAGCAGACCTGCATGGCGCTCGGCGAGATGGAACACGATCGCCCCCGACTCGAACAGCACCAGTTTGCCTTCTTCATAGGTCGGTATCTGCCCGAAAGGATGAAGCGCTCGATGCGCGCTTTCCTTCATCGCAGCGAATGAAAGAAGGCGCACCTCATAAGGTTGGCCCACTTCTTCAAGCGCCCAGCGAACGCGCGTGTCGCGCGCCAGTCCCCTGCCTCGATCGGGCGACTGTTCAAAGGCTGTAATGATGGAGGTCATTGGGGTTACTCTCTGTGCGCATGAATTGAAGTCCTTCCCTGGCGGCGTGCTTTTCGCTTGAATTTGACCCTTTTGTTAATCAGCCGAATTCAAAGTTGTTTGTTGCTATGCCTGCCATTGGCAATCCACTCTTCGGTCCTATTGATGGTCAGTCTGTAACGTGCGCAATTGTAAGGCTCAAGATTTGCGAGCTCGACACGTAAAAGTTCGATGAACGCGGGCCGATCAACATTCGGAATCGCCAGCCCCTCGACCGCCGCGGGAAGGGTAGATCCGGTCACAACGATCTGACGAATGGCATCACCCAGGT
>JAXDQN010000179.1:0-2867 GCA_034667865.1 Gammaproteobacteria bacterium | reverse complement strand
GTGCGACAGGCGCAATCGGTGCAGGCCGCGCGCTGGCGTCTCACCAACTTCCTGCGTCATGCCAAAGACTTGCTTGATCCGGACCCGCTGCTCGATCCGATCCGCAAGGCTATTGCAACCGTCGAGGGACACAGCAAGCGGATCCTGCAGCGCTGGACCTCATCACACAGCAACGCCCGCCTGGAGGGGCTCAACGGCTTGTTCCAGGCCGCCCGGGCACGCGCTCGCGGCTACCGCTCCATCAGCACTTTCGCCGCCGTAATCTACCTGATCGCCGCCCCGCTGAGATCTATTCGAATCCACTTGATTCGTCGAAGAGCCAAATAATTAATGCGGGGCGATGATTGCGGCCCGCAACAATTCCGACACCAGTGTGGCTTGCGACCGCTTACCGGTTTGCGAAAAGAGCTTTTTGAGCCGTGTCCGCGCGGCGCCCAAGGTAACGTTTTTGCTGCTCGCGAACTCGGCGAGGCTGACGCCGAACATCAAACTTTCAGCGAGCTCTGCATTCTGCCGAGACAGGTCAAAGGCTTGTTGGATCCAGCTGGCGAGGTGTGGTCTATTGGCTTGCAAGTCCGCGATGCATGCCGTGACAAGCCTGTCTCCTGGAACAGGGGTGACAGTCATAAGCAGGCTGACACTGCCATTACGGCTCAACAGCCGGAGCAGTTCAGGGCGTTGGCCTTCAGCGACCCGGGCCACGACAGCGACCAAAATTTTGGCTTCATTCGAGCGGCGGCCGACCAGCCGGGAGTGGACCTTGCGCAACGTCGGGTTGCTACGAAGCAGCTCATTCCCTGCGCTATTGGCATGGACGATATGTCCATCCGCACAAAGCAGGAAGGTTGGTGTGCAGACGCAGTCCAATGCGACCATCAGGGCGTCGGCGGATATCCTCGCGATCTCTAATGGCATCGCAGCTTGGTATTCCATTGTTCTGCCGGAAGGTGAGCGGGGCTGCCACGGATTAGCATGAGAGCACGCGACGGGTAGATATTAGCCATCAAGCGGAACCGCCAATTCTGCCATACCGTTTCTGTCGGCTGTTAGAAAGTGCGCCTTCAGCGACGACATCCCATGACTATGCAAAGACCGTGCGCGCGGATGGTCCCGCGGCCGATCGTCGCCGGCTGACACCGATGCTGTGCATCGGCGTCGTCTCGCTCGCCAAAACCGTCTCAGGTAGCTCTGCCATCGAATAGCGTCCCGGCTTCATGCGGCTCGTGGACAAGCTGGAACAGGATGACCTACTGATCGTCACCAAACTGGATCGCCTCGGCCGCAACGCGATCGACGTAGCCCACCACGGTTGATCGACTGGCGAAGGCCGGCGTCCGCGTGCATTGCCTCGCACTTGGCGGTGTCGATCTGACCAGCCCTGCCGGGAAGATGACGATGGGCGTGATTAATGCCGTGGCGCAATTCGAGCGTGACCTTCTGATTGAACGCACGCAGTCCGGCCTGAAGCGGGCCAAGGCTGAAGGTGCGGTGTTCGGACGGCCTGCAACGCTGGACGCTGACCAGCGGGACGCGGTGCGGGCCGGGCTCGCGGACGGTGCCAGCGTGTCAGAGTTGGCGAAGCGGTATCGCACCAGCCGCCAGACCATCATGCGGGTGCGGGACGCCGCAGCGGGGCCACCAGTGCGGCGGGCGGCATGAGCGGCAGTTCGTTTCCACATGGCATCCGCGTTTTAATCTGCGGCGGCAGGCAGTTTGCCGATGCCGAGTATATGGCGCAGGCGCCACGTGATGGCGTCCCGTCGCGCCGGAGATGTAGCGTCTCGCCCATCACTGTGGCGATGGAACACCGAGGCCTTCAGTTGATCGCCTTCTGCCAGGGGGGCGGTGGCTGTCTTCCCATGCCTCGGCCTGATATTGATCGTCGGCGGGTTTGGGCTGGCGCTCGTGCTGACGACGCTGATCGGCAAGTTCCTGATCCACCGTCCACTCGATCGGCTGTTAGCCGTTGCCGATCGCTGGCGAACCGGCGATTTCGTCGCCCGCACCGGCTTGGCCGGGGACAAGAGTGAGTTCGGCCGTCTTGCCGCTGCTTTCGATGGCATGGCCGCGGCGCAGGAAGCGCGTGAGTTTGGCACTGGCTGAAAGCAATTCACCGACATTATGGAGCAACCGCCACCAGACCAACGGATTATTAAGCGAATTCAAGGGTTTGTAGCACGATCGCCTCTCGTCGATCGCCGCCACCCATAAGTCATTGATATCGGATGAAGAAAGCGAAGTCTTGTGGTGGTTGCTCCATAATGTCGCAATTCACCCTTCCAGGCTATGACCGAGACGGTCCCAAGCCTGTTGTTTGAGGCTGATCCGTCGGGTGCCAATTGATACCAGCCAGAAATCTCAAGCATCGCGATAGATCGGGCTCGATATCCTGCAATCGCGAGTACGATCGGCGCGAAACCGCGCGAAATACACCCCTGCCGTACCAATTCCTTTCGCCTGATTTTGTCACAAAAAAGGTGTTGCTTGTATCACAGCAAGACGCGCAAGACTCTCCACCAACGACCAATAATGGTTCGTGTGATGCCATCTTAATCTATACCGAGCATATCCTCAACTTTGCACAATCCAAGGTCGTAGTGATGACGACATATCAGTTCTGTCGATTGAAGGCTTCTGGGCAAATCCTTGACCATTCCATTGAGGTTGAGTGTGATCACGACGAGATGGCCCTAGCTGTGGGCAGCGCACAGATTGGGACGCATGTTGCGGTGGAGATATGGACCTATCGACGCCTCGTGGGCCGAGTTGCCCATGCAGGCGTTCAACACCCTCCGATAGACCTGTGTGGCTCCCTGTCCCCAATCGCTGTGCCAGAAATGCGGAGAAAGTATATTGGCCACCAATGA
>JAXDQN010000178.1:0-2628 GCA_034667865.1 Gammaproteobacteria bacterium | reverse complement strand
GGCGCCGTGCCCCGAAAAATACACGTACAGCTTGTCGCCCGGCATGATGGTTTGATTCATGTCGGCAAATGCCTGTTTCAAGCCGTCGCGGGTCACTTGCTGCTCGGACAATTGCACGATGTTCTCGGGCGGTACGCCGAGACGCTGCGCCAACTCGATGCCCAGTTTTCGATCCGTGAGAACCCCGGGCAGGGGGCTCTTTTGATACTCCGACACCGTGATGATCAAAGCGTGGTTCGACAATTGCGGCGCGGCGTAGTTGCCGGGCACGGCTGGTCCCGGCTGCTCGGCCATCGACGGCAGCGCGCGCGCCGCCAACAAGCCGAACATCAACATGCATGGGCGAAGTCTCATTGATTGCCACCCTATTGGCTATTTGCAGCTGTCGTGACCGTTGCCGCGATAGGTATTCACCGTGATTTGCTGCACGCTCAGCGCGCCGTTGACGGCCGCCAAGCCCCTGCTCAGCGATTCGGCGCGGGCGCTGTCTGCGGCGAAGCGTTGTGCGCCGGTCAAATCCACGAAGAAAGCCGGTTGTTTCTCGAAGGCCATGACCGTGACCACGTCGGTACCGAACGGCGGGGTCACCAGGATATGGTCTTTCGGGTCCGAGCCCGGAATGGCTGTTGCAACCCCTCTCTGAATCATGCGCCGCTCCAACGGACCGGTCGGATACAACACCGTCAGATTTCCCTGGCTGTCCAGATCCAGCAACATGACGTAAGCCGGCTTTTGCAGGCGCACCTCGAAAACGAAGGATTCGCATTCCACGTAGGTATTGCCGCGACTGCCGGGCTCGGTGTCCGCGCGCAGTCCCCACTTGTCGATGTTGCCCGGCAACACACGCTTCAGCCATGCCTGGGCCGCAATGCGCTTGACCAGGTTCGGATCACCCGCCGTGGTCTTCAGCACCGGATCGCCGGCCGGCCCCATCAGCAACACTTGCTCGCCACTCTGGCGAACGCTCAGATCACCAGCTTTTTCCACGATGCTGACGCCGGACAGCGCTGCGATCTTGTCGCGAAGCGGAGCAGCGACCGTTTCCAAACGCACATGTACATTTGAGTCGCTCGGCTGCACCTGCGCAATGCTCGGCGGCGGCCCGCTCGGCGGAGCCCCGAGGTTCATTCCCAGGAACGAGTTCGAGCCCACATCGTGCGGGTCTTCGGCAATTGCCGGCAGCAATTGCGGATGCTGGGGAAAATTCCGGTGTTCGAGAAAAGCGTTCATTGCTTCGCGCGCCTGTGCATAGTTAAACGCGCCGGGCAGCAACTGGCCTTTCAGCAGACGCAAAAACGCGTCCGTGAAGGCGCCATGATACTGACCATCCAACGTCGGCGAGGTCTGCAACTGCTCGGCGGTAGATATATCCGCGCCCTGCTCGCTATCGCTGGCGCCCGACAGCAGCAAGACATGTTGATAGGGATAGGGCGGCGGCGGCGGCCGCGCGGCGATCGGCGCCTGCGCATGCGCCACGCCCAAATCTCGCGCGTTCAGGGGCAGGAAGCGGCTGTGACTGAAAGTTTGGCCGAACGAGCGCACCACCTGGCCCGAGTAGCAACTATCCGACACCACCACCACCCAACGTCCCGCCTCATCCAGACGCTTGAGCCGCGGCACCAAATCGCGCCTGCCGACAATCAGCGTGCGCTTTGCCGCGGCGTTCGAGCTGTAATCCAAATCGTAGGGAACCCATGCGCCGGTGGCATAGGGCAAGTCGAAGGCGTTCTCATCGGCGTTGGCGCTGGTGCCGTGGCCGCTGAAATAGATCAACACCGTGTCGCCCTTCGCGGAACGCTGTTCCAAGGCGGCAATCTCGGCCAGGATGCGGTCGTGGGTTGCCTCTGAATCGCGCAGCGCAGTGATGTCGGCCGGCGCAAATCCCCACTGCGCGGTAAGCGTCTGTTGCACGGAATTGATATCGACCGCGGGACCGTGCAGCTGGAAGGTTTTTAGCGCGGGATCGCGAAATTGCCCGACTGCGACCAGCAAAGCGACGTTGCGCGCGCTGGTCACACCCGATACCAGGGCGCACAGCAGCACGGCCGCCATCCGCTGCGGTTTTGCATTCATTGACTTGGCCATCCCATCCCACGGCCGATTTGTACATTGATTGTACACGGCCTATCGCTCCATTATGCTTTCAGCATAAAGACGCCTTGCGGACTTGGCGTTTTGTCAAAACAAGATAGCCAGCATGCGTTCCAGGGTCCCTGCACTTCTTGCGGCATTCATCGCGCTGGCGCCGATGTTCGCGCGGGCGCAATCCGCGGAACTGGTGCGCACTTTCCAAAATTTCGAGTCCGCCAAAGCCGCGCACAAGACCGCTGATGCACTGAAGTACGCCGACCAAGCCATCAGGCTCACCGAAGCTTCCGCCGACAAGCAAAATTTGATCGAACTGCTGGGCAATGTCGGCGACTATGCCGTCCAAGTGGGCGAGGACGCCCAGGCGGCGGCCTTCTATGCTCGCGCGCTCGATTTGCAATCTGCGCAGCTCGGCGCAGAGCATCCGGATCTGGTGCCCTTGCTCACGGCAATGGCTGACCTGGCCATCAAGGACAAACGTTATCCGGATGCGGAAGCATTGTTGCTGCGCATCGCAAGCATCGAGCGCGCCGCCTTCGG
>JAXDQN010000177.1:0-8549 GCA_034667865.1 Gammaproteobacteria bacterium | reverse complement strand
CTTCGATCACCAAAATGGAGGGCGTGGTGGCGTCGGCCAGCAGCCGCAGCAGCCATTCGAACAGATGCACATGATCGACATGGGTATCGAGCGACTTGCCGGACGCGCGCGCGATGTCACGCAGCGGCAAAAGAATTTCTGGCGTAGACAGATTTTCGCAGGCACCCCAATGCAAGGTCGCGTGGTGGGCCTGGCGACGGACGAATTGTTCGACCAGCGCGGTTTTGCCGGCGCCTGCTTCCGCGGCGAGCGCCACAATTCGCCCGTGACCCGCGCTGGCGTGTGCGAAGGCTTGATTCAATTGTCGCAGCTGTTCGTCGCGCTCTAGTAATTCGATGGGCGCATCCTCGGAAGCTTCACTCAATATACGGCTGACGCGCGGCTTTGCCGCGACTAATCGGTGGAGCGAGTCCTTAGCGCCGTCACCTCCGACCTTAGTCGCGCGACCTGATCGCGCAGTCGCTGTACTTCGGATTCAGCGGCACTCAAGCGTCGTTGCCACTCGGCTGCAATGACGGCCTCCTGTTCCTCGCGCCATATCGCAAACACTCGCTGGGTCTTGCCCGACATTTGGTAGCGCGCCTGCAGTTCGCGCCGCAACGAGCGCCCGCTGGGCTTGCCCGGTTGCGTTAGCAACTCTCGAGCCAGACTGCGGATAGTGGATTCTTCGAGTTGAGCCATCCTAAAAAGGGTAACATGGTTCCCTTTATATCGTAACGTTCCACGTGGAACCTCGCCTAGAGGGCTCGCAGCTCCCCCTGTTCCAGGGCGAATCGACGCCCTGGGCTGCCGAAGGCAGCAAACTCCCCGTGCAGCGTGGTGACAATCAACTGCACCGGTTGGTTCGAGACCTCGCGGATTAATCCCGCCAGGCGCTGATCATCCAATTCCGCCGCCGGATCATCCAGCAGCAATGTCGGCTGTACGCCCTCCACGGGGAACAGCTTCACCTGGCCAATTAACAAACTGGCCGCCAACAGCTTCTGCTGGCCTCGGGAAATTCGATCCTTCACCGGCGATCCATTCAGTCGAATAGCCAGTTCGGCGCGGTGCGGGCCTACTTGGGTCGCCCCCGCCTCCTGGTCGTGGGACCAACTCAGGTCCAACGCCTCCGCTAGTGCTCTGTCCTTGGCCCAACCCGCTCGGTAGCTCAGCTCCAGGGACAAACCCAGCAAGTGTTGGGCTATAGGTTCGGCTGCTGCCATTAGCAGCTCAACGTAGCGCCGCCTCGCCTCGGTAAGCCGCATCCCGTACTGGATCAGGTCCGCGTCCCACACCGATACCACCGATCGCGGCTGGCGTGCCTTGAGTGCAGCATTGCGCTGGCGGAGTACTTGCTGGTATCGCTGCCAATCCGAGACGAAGGATTGCTCCACGTGGAACACGCCCCAATCCAGAAATCGCCGGCGCTGGCTCGGGCCCTCTTCGATCAGGCGATGAATCTCGGGATCGATGATTTGCACCGGCAGGGCCACTGCCAACTCCGCCAGAGACGCGGGCCGCTCCCCGGCGATCTTGGCGCGGATCCCGTCCGCGGTTCCTTCGACTCCCACCGGAATCCGCCGGCCGCCCGCGTCCACCTCACCAAACACCACGAACCGCTCGGCCCCATGCCGGATGAGATGATCCAATCGACGCGTACGGAAGGAGCGGCCGCGGCCCAAAAGATAGATGGATTCCAGGACGCTGGTCTTGCCCGACGCGTTGGGCCCAGTGATCAGGGTGAAGACCGGGTCGAGCTGCAGAATCGCCGAGTGCAGGGACCGGAAGTCCGTGAGTTGCACCCGGCCAAGGGTCACCGCTTAGAGCCTCATCGGCATCACGACATAGCGAGCGCCGGCGTTCCCCGGGGAACGAATCAAGCAGCTTCTGTTACTGTCGGTCAAACCCAGCTCCACTTCCTGGCCGTCGATGGCCGCCAACGCATCCAGCAAATAATTAACGTTGAACCCCACCTCGAGGTCCAAGCCGTCGTAGCCCACCTCAATTTCCTCTTCGGCCTCTTCCTGTTCGGGGTTATGGGCCTGAACGGTGATTACGTTCTTTTTGACAGTCACCCGAATGCCGCGATATTTCTCATTGGACAGGATGGCTGTGCGTTGCAAGGCTTGCCGCAGAACGTCGCGATCCGCCTTGATGGCCGAGACGGGAGCGGGCGGTATCACGCGGGAATATTCTGGGAACCTGCCGTCAATTAGCTTCGATGTGAAGCGAATATCACCGATCTGCGCACGAACGTGATTGCTTCCGATAGCCAGGTCGGCCATACCCTCATCGGTCAGCACTCGCTGCAACTCCAGCACTCCCTTGCGCGGCACGATGACTTGTTGCGAGGTTTTCGCCTTGGCTGCCAACGCGGTTTCGCACAACGCCAAGCGATGTCCGTCTGTGGCCACTGCTCGCAGGACTTGCGCATCGATCTCCAGCAGCATGCCGTTCAGGTAGTAACGAACATCCTGTTGCGCCATCGAAAAGTGCGTCTTCTCCAGTAGCCGCAGTAATTCCTTGCGCGGGATTTGCACCGTCTGCTGAGCGTTGATGTCATCGATCACGGGAAAATCCGTGGCAGGCAAAGTCGACAAACTAAAGCGACTACGGCCTGCCCTGATGACGACTTTTTCGCCCTCGACACTCAACGAAACGGCGACCTTCTCCGGCAGCGCGCGCAGAATATCCAGGAATTTACGGCCTGGAACGGTGATGTCGCCGGCTTCTTGCACCGTCACTTCAGTGCCCGCGACCAACTCCACTTCGAGATCGGTTGCCGTGATCGAGAGGTGTCCGTTACGAACTCCCAGCAGCACATTGGCCAACACCGGCATGGTCTGGCGTCGTTCCACGACACCGATTACCGCTTGCAGCGGGGTCAATAATTTCTCGCGCTCTGCCGTCAATTTCATGGGCTCACCCGTCTTTCCAATCTTAGATTTAGATTCTTAAAAGAGATTATTACTATGATTATTAAGCCATCGACTTTCGTTGGATAAGGCAAAAAAACCAATATAATTCAACAACTTCCAATACACCAAAAGCTACTCATCGCCTGTCTAACTCACGCCCGCATCCTGTCGACTAACTGTGGACAATTCTATCCACAGTTTTGTCCACAGCCTTGTACACCTACCCCGCAAGGGTTCTTAACAGGTTTAGATATTCCTCTCCAATCCGTCGGTCCGACTCTCGCAACTCCTTGATCCGCTTGCACCCGTGCAACACCGTGGTGTGATCTCTGCCACCAAACGCATCGCCAATCTCCGGCAGGCTGTGATTGGTCAATTCCTTCGCTAATGCCATGGCCATTTGTCGCGGCCGAGCGATCGATCGACTGCGCCGTTTGGACAGCAAATCGCCGATGCGTATTTTGTAGTATTCCGCCACCGTCTTTTGAATGTTTTCGATGGTGACCAGCTTTTCTTGCAGGGCCAACAGATCACGCAAAGCGTCCTTGGCAAATTCCAAGGTGATGGGTCGCCCGGTGAAATTCGAGGTCGCGACGACGCGGCGCAATGCGCCTTCCAATTCGCGCACGTTGGAGCGAATCCGCTTGGCGATGAAAAACGCCACTTCCTCGGGGAGATCTACGTGCGTGATCGCTGCCTTGCTCATCAGAATCGCCACGCAGGTCTCCAACTCGGGCGGCTCGATGGCGACGGTCAAGCCCCAGCCAAAGCGCGACTTCAAACGCTCCTCGAGTCCATCGACTTCCTTGGGGTAGCGATCGCAGGTCAGAATCACCTGTTGCTGACTTTCCAACAACGCATTGAAGGTGTGAAAGAATTCTTCTTGGGAGCGGTCTTTTCCCGCAAAAAACTGAATATCATCGATCATCAAGCAATCCAAACTGCGATACGCCGTTTTGAAATCATTGATGGTGTTGTGTTGCAGAGCCCGCACCATGTCGCCGACGAAACGCTCGCTGTGAACATAGGCCAGGCGCGCTTCTGAATTGTGCTCTTTCAGTTTGTTGGCCACCGCATGCATCAAGTGCGTCTTGCCCAAACCCACGCCGCCATAGATGAACAGTGGGTTGTACGCCTTGCCGGGATTGCCGGCGACTTGAATAGCTGCCGCCTTTGCCAATTGATTGCTCTTGCCTTCCACGAAACCGTCGAAGGTGAATTCCGCATTGATCCGGCTGCCCAGCACCGTCGGCAGCAGCTTGCGCGCTTTCGCGGCTGCGCCGGCCGCTGCCTCAAGTGCGCCGTTGACGGAAACTGCCGCGGGCGCCGGCACCACGCCGGCGCGGCTGCCCACGTCCAATATCACCTCCGGCACCAGGCCTTCGGCAAAGACTTGGGTGAGTTCCTTGATTCGGGGCAACAGGTTTTGCGCCAGCCACTCGATGACATAACGGTTCGGCGCCAGCAGCCGCATCTCATTGCTGCGCTCGACCGCTTGCAGGGGCCGCACCCAGGTGTTGAATTGCTGCTCCGGGAGCTCGCCCTCCAGCACTCGCAGACAGCGGTTCCATAGCGACTCCGGCAAGAGCGCTCTCCTAGAGAAAACGAAGGGACAAGTAAACGAAAGGGCAGCGAGTCTAGCTCCAAGTTGCAGGGGCGTCTATTGACACATCCATGCTCGCTCAGTACCCTTGCCGCCCCTAGTAAATCGACCCAGACCATTGATTTGGCCTGTGGTTTTCGCCCGAGTCGCGCTATGAAACGTACTTTCAACCCCAGCAATCTGCATCGTGCCCGAACCCACGGATTTCGCGCCCGTATGGCGACGCAAAGCGGCCGCGCATTGCTGGCACGCCGTCGCGCCAAGGGCCGTAAGAAACTCTGCCCGTAATTTCCTTCTAGAGCTCGACCGATCCGTAAACTGACGTTCGAGCCGCGCAAGCGTTTGCATCAGCCGGCCGAATTTCGCGACGTGCGACTAAAGGGCCGTCGTTTTACCGACGCATTCTTCAGCTTATCGGTTCTCGTGAATCAGGAAACTCATGCGCGGTTGGGGTTGAGCATCGCTACCCGCACCTTCGGCACTGCCGTCGCCCGCAATCGCATCAAGCGTCTGGCGCGCGAGTCGTTTCGTTTGAACCAACACTCCTTGCCGCCGGTCGATGTCACCGTCTCTGCTCGCGAAGCGGCCCGATCAGCTAAAGTTGGCGACCTTCGGGCGAGTCTGGAAAAGCATTGGAAAACGATTACGCAAAAATGCTGAGGCCTCGCCAAATCGCTTTGTGGTCGATTCGCGGCTATCAGCTCGCCATCAGTCCGATGCTCGGGAACCGATGCCGCTTCTATCCCAGTTGTTCCTGTTACGCGCATACGGCGATCGAGCGGTATGGCGTGTGGCGCGGCAGCTGGCTCGGCCTGCGCCGCCTATTACGATGTCATCCCTTCAATCAGGGCGGCTACGACCCTGTGCCGGATGAGAGACTGACCAATGCCTAATATTCGTCTGCTGCTTTGGGGTGCCTTTGCAGCCATCTTGTTTTTGAACTACGAGACCTGGGTGCATGACTATGCGCCGCCAACCACCCCAGTAGTTGCCACAAATTCCCAGACCGGCGCCCCGACGCTCGCTGCCCAGCTGGGCGACTCGGTGCCGGAAGCGGCCAGCGCGGCTTCGGCCGCGGCCGTCGCCAGTCCGAGCACGGCGCCGTCCACCACAACCGCACTCACCACGCCGGCGGCGGCCGACGCGACGGAAACCTCCGCGGCCTCCGGCGCGATCCATGTGGTCACCGACGTACTCGATGTCACCATCAACACCAAAGGCGGCGAACTCGATCACGCCGACTTGCTGCAGTATCCGTTGCACAAGGATACCCCGCATGTGCCGGTGACCTTGATGACGCTGCAGCCGCCCGCCTCGAAGTATGTATTGCAGAGTGGCTTGGCGGGCCCCGCCGGCGCGCCGGCTCCCACCCATCTCGCGACCTGGAACAGCCGTCAATCGAGCTACACCCTCGACCCCAGCGCCAACGAACTGCGCGTGCCGCTGACCTGGAGCGACGCCGGCGGCTTGACCGTCACCAAGACCTTTGTCTTCGCCCGCGGCCAGTATTCCATCGGACTTGATTACGACATCAAGAACGAGGGCACGACGGCCAAAACCTTGACGCCCTATTCGCAATTGCTGCGCCACTGGGAGCACGCCTCGCGCTCCTACTTCGATGTCGAGACCTACTCGTTCAAAGGTCCGGCCGTTTACGATGGCACCAAGTCCAAGGATTTGAATGTCGAGAACGACACCGATTCGAAGTACAGCGCCACCATCACTGGTGGTTGGCTGGCCTCGTTGCAGCATCAATTCGTGGTCGCCATCGTGCCGCCCGCCGGCCAGTCCTATCAGTATCAGCTGCAGGTGCAAAACAACGAGTACTTGATTTCGGCTCGAGGTCCGGCCTCCGAAATTCCCGCAGGCGGCAATGCGCAAATTCACGAGCAGTTGTTCGTGGGTCCCAAATTGCAGGCGCAGCTGGGCGTCACCGGCCGCAACCTGGAGCGCACCGTCGACTTCGGCATTCTGACCGTGTTGGCGCAGCCGCTGTTCACCGGCCTCAACTGGGTCCACAAGCTGATCGGCAATTGGGGCTTTTCGATCATCATCGTCACCGCGCTGATCAAGTTGCTTTTCTATCCCTTGAGCCAGGCCAGCGGCCGTTCCATGGCCAAGATGCGCACGGTCGGTCCGCGCATGAAACAGATTCAGGAGACCTTCAAGGACGACCGCGAGAAGCTGGGTCGCGCCATGATGGAGCTCTACAAAAAGGAAAAGATAAATCCGTTGGCGGGTTGCCTGCCGACGCTCGTGCAGATTCCAGTGTTCATTTCTTTTTATCGCGTGCTGCTCGAGAGCGTGGAAATGCGTCAGGCGCCCTTCCTGCTCTGGATCAATGACCTGTCCTCGAAGGATCCGTTCTTCGTGCTGCCTTTGCTGATGGGCGCCGCGATGTTTGCGCAATTCAAATTGAATCCGCCTCCGCCGGATCCCATGCAGGCCAAGATCATGCAGTTCATGCCCCTGGTCATGACGGGCATGATGGCGTGGTTCCCGTCCGGCCTGGTCCTGTACTGGCTGACCAATACCGTGTTATCCATGGCGCAGCAGTACCGGGTGAATCAAGTGGTCGAGAGAGAGGCCGCCAAGCCGCGCAACTGACCGTGGCCAGTCCCGATACCATCGTCGCCATCGCCACTGCGCCCGGGCGTGGCGCGGTCGGGGTGATTCGAGTCTCAGGTCCCGACGCGCCGCGGGTGGCGAAACAATTGCTCGGCGGACTACCGGCGCCGCGCCAGGCGACCTTGGCGCGATTTCTCGACCGCGCCAACGCTGCCCTGGACCAGGGCTTGGCGCTGTATTTTCCGGCCCCTGCATCGTTCACCGGAGAGCATGTGCTGGAGCTGCAGGGGCATGGCGGCGCGGTGATTCTCGATCTGGTGCTGACTCGTCTGCTGGAATTGGGGTGCCGCATGGCTCGGGCGGGTGAGTTCAGCGAGCGGGCGTTTCTGAACGGCAAGATGGACATCGCGCAGGCCGAGGCCGTCGCGGATTTGATCGACGCCGGATCCGCGGCGGGAGCCCGCGCGGCAGTGCGCTCCATGCAAGGAGCTTTCTCGGCGCATATCCAAGCGCTGCAGGCGCAAATTACCGAACTCCGAGCCTACGTCGAGGCCGCCATCGACTTCCCCGATGAAGAGCTGGAGTTTCTGCCGAGCGCCGCCTTGAGACAGCGCCTGGAACAAATCTTCAGCGCGTTCGCCGCCATTACGGCCGCCGCGCGCCAAGGCGCCTTGCTGCGCGAAGGCATCAACGTGGTGATCGCAGGCAAGCCCAATGCCGGCAAATCCAGTTTACTCAATCGGCTTGCGGGCGAGGACGTGGCCATAGTGACCGCAACGCCGGGAACCACCCGCGATGTGTTGCGGCGGCAAATCCACCTGGATGGCATGCCGGTGAATCTCATCGATACCGCGGGCTTGCGGCCCACGCTCGATGCCGTTGAAGCAGAAGGGGTGCGCCGCGCCACGGCGGAAATCACCCGCGCCGATCATGTGCTGTACCTGATCGACGCTGCCGCGCCGGCGGAGCCGCTCGAATCGGTTAGCGCGCAATTACCGCCGGGCATTCCTGTCACCCTGGTATTCAACAAGATCGATCTCACCGGTCAGCAGCCGCATCGCGACGAATCGAGCCAACCGCCGCGGTTGTATTTGAGTGCTGAGGGCGGTCAAGGCCTGGAACTGCTGCGTGAGCATTTGAAAACCGCCGCGGGTTTTCAATCGGTCGATGCCGGCGCCTTTGCTGCGCGGCGGCGGCATCTCGATGCTTTGGCGCGGGCGCGCGCCGCGGTTCAAACAGCCGCGGAAGTGCTGCAGAGCTCGCGAGCCTTCGAGTTGTTTGCCGAGGATTTACGCATGGCCCAGCGAGCGCTGGGGGAGATCACGGGTGAATTCACCAGCGATGACTTGCTGGGTGAGATATTCAGCAGCTTTTGTATCGGAAAATAAACTGCGCGTGGGCTAGTACAGCCGTTGCTTGCCTTGGTCCAAATCAAGATCGGGCTTTTCCACTTCGATGGAGCGGGACAACACGGCGAG
>JAXDQN010000176.1:0-3810 GCA_034667865.1 Gammaproteobacteria bacterium | reverse complement strand
TTCAATGGCTTTTGAATTGAACTTAATCGGTCCATTACTTATGTCGAATCGAGACATCAAGAAACTGAGAACCAGTACCAAGTTTCGGTCAGAGCGCGGCCGTAAAATTAACGCCATGTAATCTGTCACTGTTTTTCATTCCAAGGAATGACCATGCTGGTGAGATCGATTTTCGCGTGGACCGGATGTCTGATTGCATGGTTGGTCGTACTGCCGACAATGGCTATCCTCGGCGGCGCCGCGTTGTTTCTGTATGCGACGCTGGCGGAAGTCATTGGAATGCTCAGCGGCGCGAAACCCAGAACCTTGGATGCGTCCGCGATTCGCTCGACCACGCTGTGCATCTGCGCCGGCCGCTCGCTCCCCCGCATCTGATCCTAATCCGAGCGCAAGCTCGGTCGCATTGTTAGACTGCCGGATTGCCAACCACCGGCGGAACGGCTTTGCAATCCAAACATTTGGCGTGGCGCCGCTTCGGCTCCTTGCTGGGACCCGCATGCGATGCCGTGGCGTTTTGCATCCTGCTGGGCGCTGGCGCGTCACTGCGCGCCAGCCTGTGGATGGCCTTTGCCATCGGACTGGCGGTGACGTGGGTCAGGCAAATTCCGGCCTTGCGAGTTGGCGCAAAGAAAATTTCCGTTGCGCGGCTGGGACTGCGGTTGGCCGTGGTCGGACTCATGGCAGGTTTGCTGCGCGGCGGCTTGCTCGCGTTACTGGTTGAGCGAGCCCACTGGCTGCCGCAGCTGGCCATCCTCCTGGTCGTTGCCGCAGGCGTTGCCGTGGTTTTGCCCGCAAGCTCCTATGCGCTATCGACTTCCGCCGACGATTCGCGTCAGCGCAGCTTCGCGCTGGGATTGATCGCCTATGCCTTTGCGCTGCGCCTGGTGTTTGCCGGCTCGGTCGACATGCTGCCGGAGGAAACCTACTACTGGAGCTATGCGCGCCATTTGGATTTTGGCTATCTCGATCATCCACCGATGGTCGCCTGGCTGATCGGCGCGGGCACTTGGATTTTCGGTCAAAACGAATTCGGCGTGCGTATAGGAGCACTGCTATGCGGCCTCATCGCCTCGCTGTACATTTATAAGCTGAGCCGCGATCTGTTCGGCGAGGCTGCTGCGCTCGCCGCGGTGTTGCTGGCGTCGATGCTGCCGTTTTTCTTTCTTTCGGGGCTGCTGTTGACGCCGGATTCGCCCATGACCGCCGCATGGGCTGCTGCGCTGTACTACCTGCAGCGCGCGCTGATCGCCGACGACGCCGGTGCTTGGTGGCGCGCCGGGATTGCGCTAGGTCTTGGCATGTTCTCCAAATATTCCATCGCCCTGTTGGGCCTGGTAACCGTGGCCTTCATGCTGTGGGACGCCTCGTCGCGGCGCTGGTTTCGCCGCCCGCAGCCATACATCGCCGCCGCGATCGCAGCGGCAATTTTTTCTCCGGTAATCATCTGGAACGCCCAGCATGATTGGGCTTCCTTCGTCTTTCAGACCTCGCGCCGGCTGGCGGAGCCGCCGCAATTTGCCCTGCACAAATTACTGGGATCGATGCTGGTTTTGATCACGCCGACGGGACTCTTGGCCATCGTCCTGACGCGCCGCGGGGGCGCCAGTCAAAGACAAGCGCGCTTCATCGGTCTTGCGCTGCTGATCCCACTGTCGGTATTCGCCCTCTTCAGCTTGCGCCACGAAGTGAAACTGGATTGGACCGGCGCCACCTGGTGCGCGGCTGTTCCGGCTCTCGCTTGTTCGGTACTGGGTCTGGCCGACGTGAACATGCTCTGGCGCCGGCGGCTGCTCGCTGCCTGGCCGCCCACCCTGATCGCGCTGGCGTTGCTTTACGGCGGATTGCTGCATTACTTGGTCCTGGGCCTGCCCGGTGTGGCGTACAGCAAGCACATCGAAACCACGCCTGTGGGATGGCGTGATCTCAGCAGCCGCATGCTCGACTGCGCCTCCCAAGAGCGCAAGCTGAGCGGCCGAGATCCGCTCATCGTCGGCATGGATCGCTATGCGATTGCCAGCGAAATTGCCTTCTATGGCACGCGCCAGAACGGCGCGCGGGTGGAAACCTCGAGCAGCGTACTGTTCGACGGCGTCGGCTTGATGTACCAACGCTGGACGCCGCCCAGCAGCCAAACCGGGCGCGATTTGTTGCTGGTTGCCTGGGACCCGGGCGAACTAAGCGACGCGCTGCTGGAACCGCGCGTCGAGCGCTTAGGTCCGATCGAGCGGGAGGTGCTGCAGCGAGACGGCCGCTTCGTTCGGCATTATTATCATCGTATGGCCTACAATTATCGGTATGGTGCCCGTGAAAAATAACACCGCATCGTCCGCCTGCACCTTAGCCTGCCTTTACTTGGCGGCGAGTCCGATATTGGCGCAGACGCCGGAGCAGGAGAAGCTCTGGGCAGCGCAGCGCGCGCAGCACCAAGCCGAAGAGAACGCCAAGGCCGAACAGTTGCTAAGGCAGCGCGAAGCGCGCAAGGCGGATCCCATGGCGTGGGTGCGCACCTTGCAGCCCATGACCGAGGGAGGCTGGCAGTTCCGCGGCGTCGCGCCCGACGGCTCTTGGGCCGCTTTTAGCACCGAGCATCAGATGAAGCGCTCCGGCCACTCGGTCACTGTCTGGCTGCGACAAGAATATCCAGAAGCTCAGCGCAGCGACGACGGCGACATTTATCTCAGCAATGTCGAGAAGATCGAGTACAACTGCGCCAAGGAACGCGCCCGCGCGCTGTTGGTCATTTATTACTCCGAAAACAATATCGGCGGCACGCAGAAAACCGAAGAGAACGATCCGAAGCAGGCATCCTGGGATCCGATCGTGCCCGGCACCCAAGGCGAATCGATTTATCGATGGGCCTGCGCCAGCGGCGCGAAGAGCCGCTAGCACGCGCAGGTCCACACCAGGCGCAGCGCCGCGCTGAGCAGTTGGCTACGATCGGCGCAGGGGCCGACCAGCACCTCGATCTCGCCGACCTCGAACACCGGCTGCAGGTCGATACCCAAAATGCGCAACTCAGCGGCTGCTACCGGCAGGCGCACCGTTCCGGACTCGCCCGGGCCCAACCTGATTTTGCCAAAGCCTTTCAGTTCGAGCACCGGCTGGGTGACGCTGGCCACTTTGTCGTGCACAAACAAAAACACGGTTTCTTCGGCGGCATGCACTCCATGGTTCTTGATGTCGACGGAAACGCTCAGCGTATCGTTGGGCCCCAGGGTGGTGGCGGACAGACGCAGGTCCTGCCACTCGAAGCGGCCATAGGTCAAGCCGAAGCCGAACGGAAACAGCGGCTGGTTCGATACGTCCAGATACTTGGTGGTGAACCGATCCTGCTCATTGAAGGGTCGGCCGCTCGGGCGTTCGCCGAAAAATATCGGCACTTGGCCGGCGGCGCGCGGCCAAGTCACCGGCGTGCGTCCACTGGGACTGACACGACCGCTCAGCACATCGGCAAGTGCGTTGCCTGCCTCACTGCCCAGGAACCAGGCCGCGAGAACCGCCTGCGCATCCTGCGCCAGCCAATCGATCACCAAGGGCCGACCCGAAAACACCACTGCGGTCACGGGCACATGCATGTCTCGAGCGCGGGCCAATACGGCCTCGGCCAATTCCCGTTGGCGTCCCGGCAGGCCGATATGCGCGCGGCTGGAGGCTTCTCCGCTCATGACGGCCGCCTCACCGAGGCATAACACCACCAGATCCGAACTGCCGCAGGCATCTACGGCGGCTTGAATGCCGCTGACATCATCGCCGTCGATTTCGACACCGGCGGCATGCACGATCTCGATGCCCGGCAACTCGCGCTGGCCT
>JAXDQN010000175.1:0-4807 GCA_034667865.1 Gammaproteobacteria bacterium | reverse complement strand
ACCTCATCAACCGGGCAGACGACGCGATCGCTGTTCTGCTGGATCACAAGCATGCGAGGCACGCTCGCAGCGACAAAACCAATTTCTACACCGAGAATGTGCTTGAGCGAGCTGCACACCAACAGTTCGCCGCGGATGTTGACCAAGCCCAGCAGCGCTCCGTTGCGCCGGTGCGGCAGCGAGTGGATGAGCCGATCGGCGGCGATTTCCTTGAACGCTGCCGATGGCAGCGCCAGCCATTCGGCGGCAACTCGAAAAATAACCACGGAAGTCGTTTCGCTCTGCGCCGGGGGTTTTGCCGCGGCGACGTGCTCTGTCCAGTCCTGCGCATAGCGCACAGGCGGATCGACGTCTAGCAATTGAGCCGCGGCGGAGGCATATACCGGACAGTTGCGGCAATGAATATGCTGCTGCAATTGGGCGCACGAGGCATCACCATAGATGCCGATTGATTTCCAGCAACCTTCAATCGGCTGCGCACTCACGGGGTGGCCCCGCCGATGCTGCGGGACTCAATGCGTTTCGCGCGCCGGAAGAGCACGCCGGCACCGCTGGCATCACCCCGCTTCTCGAGCAGCAGACCCAGATGAATCAGTGCTTCGTAGTCATTGGGATCCAGATACAAGGCGCTGCGATAGTTTGCGGCAGCGGCGTCCGAATCTCCGGCCTCCGCCCGAATCATGGCGATCAGGCGGAATGCTCGCGCCGAAGCTCCGGATCTCTTGACGTGCTCGGCACACAACGCCGCAGCCTCGGCGAACCGCCCGGCATCGGCAAGCTCAACAGCTGCATCCAGCCCATCCTGTCGCACGTCTGCTTGCGGCTCGACAGGGGCCGACGCCCGCGATTGGGGCGGTGTGGGCGGCCGCGCGGGCGCCGACGTTGCCACTCTCGAAGTGGGTTTCTTCGCCGCCGCCTTGTCGGGTTTTTGAAATGCAAAGGCCAGAGGCGCCTTTATCGGCGCGAAACCATGACTCAGCAATAAACTGGTTTCCGACGGGCCGACGAATACGATGGCTTTTCGTGCCAGCAAGCGCTGCAACACGGCGATGGCACGATCCTGAGTCGCTCGATCGAAGTAGATCAGGACGTTGCGACAGAAGATCGCATCGTAGCGCTCTGCGCCAGGCAGAAAATCGTCGGCGAACAAATTGCCCTGTTGAAAGTGCACAAGTGCCTGCACCGACTCGCGCAGCTGCCAGCCCGCCGCGGTCTCATCGAAGTGGTGCCCGCGAAACGCCAGCTCCGCGCCGCGAAACGAGTTCTTGCCATAAATCGCGCGTCGTGCCACAGCGAGGGAGCGCTCGCTGATGTCCACCGCATCGATGCTCAAGCGGCCCGCAGGAAAGCCGGCTTCCAGCAGCGTCATGGCCATGGAATACGGCTCTTCGCCGGTTGAGCATGGCAGGCTCAGCAAGCGCAACTGACCATGAGGACTGTCGGGCAACCAGGACTCGAATGCCCAGCGCGATAGAAGGGCGAACGCCTGGGGATCGCGCCCAAACCAGGTCTCAGGCACGACGATGGTCTCGATCAGCTGCTGCAGCTCGGCCCCCGAGGCACGCACCAATTCGACGTAGGCTTGCATGTCGGAACGATTGCACGCCTGCATGCGCGCCTGGACAGCACGCTCGACCGCGGAGGTACCGATAGACATCACATCCAGGCCCATGGCCTGCTGCAATAAACTTTCGAGTGCCCGCTGCATCAGTGCTTGAACAGCACGTTACGCACGGCCGCCGGCAGCAATTTGGACACATTGAGCCACTGAATCAATCCGTGTGCGTCTCGGGCCACCGGGCCGAGATAGGGGGCATCGCCATGCGAGACTCCCGTTTGGTTGAACTGCGCCTCGTCCAATTGCGCCGTAGTCGTCGCCCTCTCGGCGATCAAGCCAAGCGGGCGTGGCGCGCCGTCGTCCCCAGGGTAGTTCACGATCACCATGCGGGTGCTCATGCGCCGCAGCGCGGCGCGGCCCAAAATGACTTCGCTTAGGTCGACGGCAGGAACCGGCAGGCCGTGGTAATCGAACAGGCCGGCAATGCCGGGCGGTGCCTTCCCCAGGGGCTTGAGGTTCACCAATGGCAACACTTCGATGAGCTGCCGGGTTTCCAGGGCATAGCGGTCGCCGGCGAGCGCAAACACGAGAAATAGCATGCGTGCGGCTAAGCTACGAGCTTGAAGCGTGAAACGCCGCTGCGCAGCCCGCTCGACACCTGGTTTAAATCTTCGATCGCGCGGCTCGACTGTGCTTGGGACTCCACCGTCTGGCGCGCAGCCTGACCCAACTGCGTGAGTGCCTCGCTGATCTGTTCGGCGCCGGTTGCCTGTGCCTGCATGCCCTCGTTGACCGCGTCGAAACGCGGCGCCAAGGCCTGCACCTGATGAATGATCTGCGTCAATTGACCGCTGACCTGCCCCAGCTCCGCCATGCCGCGGCGCACTTCCTCGGAAAACTTGTCCATGCCCATGACGCCGGCCGACACGGCCGAATGGATCTCCTTGACCATCTGCTCGATGTCGTAAGTGGCTACTGCGGTCTGGTCCGCCAGCCTGCGGATTTCGGAGGCGACCACCGCGAATCCGCGGCCGTATTCGCCGGCTTTCTCGGCCTCGATCGCCGCGTTGAGCGACAGCAGATTGGTCTGGTCCGCCACTTTGGTGATGGTGATGACCATCTGATTGATGTTGCCGGCCTTCTCATTGAGCACACCGAGCTTCGCGTTGATCGAGCTCGCAGCATCAACCACGCGCCGCATCGTTTCTTCCATACGCGCCAATCCGGTTTGGCCGTCGCCGGCAAGCGCCGCGGTTTGTTCCCCGACCAAGGATACATCGCGCATGGTCTTCACCAACTCACGGGAGGTGGCGGAAATCTCACGTGAGGTGGCGCCGATTTCCGTCGTAGTCACGGCAATCTCGTTGGCGGTGGTTTGTTGCTCCTTGGCGGTGGCAGCAATCTCCGTGACTGAGCTGGTGACTCGAATGCCGGATTTTTGCACCTCACCGAACAGAGACGCCAAATCATCCGCCATACCATTGAATGCCTGACCCAGGGCTCCAAACTCGTCCTGCCGATCGATACGCTGAGTGAAATCGCCCTGGCGCATCCGTCCCATAGCAGTCACGAGCCCGTCGAGCGGACGTGTGATGGATCGCAACAAATAGTAGATGCAGGCGATCGACAGCAGCAGAGCGATTCCGAAACTCATGAGAATCGCCTGAGTCGCTGAGGCAACCGAGGCGACAATCAACTTCGCAGATGTGTCCGCTTCGCCCTTGTTCCTATCGACCAGTTCGCCCAGCAACGTGCGGATCTTGTCGTATTCCGGATCCAGGTCTTCGCGCACCATCGTCGCAATCCTACGGCCATTTTTCGGATCCGCAGCCAATTTCAACACATCATCCTGAATACGCAAGTACGGAATCCGATGGTTCTCGTACTCCTCATACTGGCCCCGTTCATCTGCATCGGTGATCGTTGCCACGTACTTCTTCGCAAAACTCAGCATCTTGGAGCGGCTCTCCTGCACTTCGCGCGCCAGCGACGCGATCGTCGAGGGATTCGGGTCGAGGCCGAACTCCTGCGTGATGACGTAATCCTCGTTGAATGCGTTGAGCATTTGCGTGACGTAGTACAGCGCCGGCATCGAGAATTCCTCGACATTAGTCGCCTCGCGCGTGACGGCGCGCAGATGTGCGTAGACGATTCCACCCATGATGAGCATGATTGCCATGATGAGGGCGTAACTGCCCAGTATTCTTTGACGGATGGTTAAGTGCATTGCATCTCCTCACGATTCGCTTAGCAACTGAAATCCAAAATAGAACAGGAAGCCCTGGCTGTTTTCAGTGCCGGAGCTGAACTCACGTCCGGCCGCAGCCAACAGAATTACGTGTTTGGTCATCTGCCAATGCACGCCAAAATTTACCAACGGCTCGAACTGGCGCTCGGTCAGCACACCGTGCAGCTCGAAGCCGCACTCCAGATTGGGCCCGCAAGGATGCGCGACGATCACGCCGCCAGCCCAGGCATCCGATCCGCGTTGTATGAAATTGCGCCCTACCTCAGCGTCGAATATAAACTCGCCTGACTCGGTCGAAATTTCAACCGGCAGAAAGAATTCGCGATTACTTTTGGTCAAACCGCGCGCCGCGGAGGCGGGCGAAAAATTCGTCAATAGCTGCGGATAGACCGACAGCGCATAGCCGGATTGTTGCTGGTCGACGAAGCGCCACTTCACACCAAAATCCGTGGCGCCAAATCCGGACATGCGGCTGCCGTTCGCCGCATCTGCAGAGGCCCAGTTAAGGTCCACTTTCAGCTGCACGTGCTCGCCCCAACCGTAGTTGAAATCGAGATCTGGGGCGGCCAAGTCCCAGTGCTGCTGATGCTTTGCGGCGATTATCGCGGCGTTGATTTCCAAGTTGCCGTTGCCGGGCGTATCAGGATCATCAGTCACCAACGGCGGGCCACCTTGCGCATGGGCTGAGACGGCGAGGTTCGCAGCGAGCATCGCTGCGCCCATCCTCGCGAAGCCGCGGGCGAACGTTGGGGGCACTTGTATCCTTTATCTGCCAATCACGGAAATCCGTTGGCGCGGTGCGGGCACTCCCGTAGGGTTGGAATTGCGAATCGAAGATATAGGAACACGCACCTGTCAACGGTGTCGCAATCGCGCATACGAGCAGATTGTGTTCAGGCGCGACGGTAAGAACTGCTTGTAATCAAAACCCTTACGCGAAACTGTGTGTGCGTATCCGAGCCGGGAAGCTAGACATCAGTTCACTTCTGTATCCCATGTTC
>JAXDQN010000174.1:0-4081 GCA_034667865.1 Gammaproteobacteria bacterium | reverse complement strand
TTTCGCTGACGGCCTGCCGGTGCTCATGACCGAGAAGGATGCCGTAAAATGCGCCAAGATCGCGGCCAGCGAACATTGGTACGTGCCGGTAGGCGCAATATTCCAAGCCCGGGACGCTGAAGCGTTGCTGGGAATCGTGGTGGATGCAATTGGGAGGCGCCTCGCGCGCGTGAGCTAGATGGACAAACGCTTGTTGGAATTATTGGTGTGCCCGATTTGCAAGGGACCGCTGCGCACTGCCGGGTCCGGCGCCTCCCTGGAATTGATCTGCCGCCCCGACCGTTTGGCCTATGCGGTGCGCGATGGAATTCCGATGATGGTGCCGGAGGACGCCCGCGCATTGAGCCCCGACGATCCGGTACTCGAGAATTAACGCCGTCGTGTTTCACGTCATCATTCCGGCGCGATTCGCATCGACACGCCTGCCGGGAAAACCATTATTGCTGATCGATGGACAGCCGTTGATTCAGCGCGTGTGGCAGCAGGCGCGGGCCAGCGGTGCGCGCAGCGTGCTGATCGCCACCGACGATGAGCGCATTCTCGAGGCGGCCCGCAGCTTTGGCGCCGAATGCGTCATGACCGCGGCGGAACATGCCTCGGGCACAGACCGCATCGCCGAAGTGGCGCGCGCCAAAGGATTTGCGGCCGACGAGATTGTGGTCAATTTGCAGGGCGATGAGCCGATGATGCCTGTCGATGTGATCCAACAGGTGGCAGAGTCTCTGCAATCTACGCCGAGTGCCGACATCGCGACGGCGTTGGCGCCGGTGGAAAGCCTGGCCGAGTTTCTGGATGCAAATTGCGTCAAGGCGCTGCGAGCGCAAGATGGTCGAGCGTTGTACTTCAGTCGCGCGCCGGTCCCCTGGCCTCGAGACAGCGCGCGGGCCGATGGCCCAACGAGCTATGCGGGTGCGTGGCGGCATATCGGCATCTATGGCTATCGGGTGCGCAGCTTGCTGCAGTTCGCGGCGTGGGCGCCCAGCGAATTGGAGAGCATCGAAAAGCTGGAGCAATTGCGCGCCTTGGAGCGCGGCATGCACATCCAAACCGTGACTTTGAAGAAATCTCCGCCTGGCGGCGTCGATACGCCGCAGGATTTGCAGCGGGTTCGCGCCGCGTTGGCCGGCGGCGCTTGAATTTTGTAACATGCCGAAACAATGAGCTGGTTCAAATCGAATTCGACGCCGGGCCCTATCCCTAAGTCTGGGCAGAAAAAGCCGCCGCTCGAGCCAAAGCAGGAGCCGATGGTCGTGGAAGAAGAACGCGACCCGTCGGACTCGATGATCCTGCGCTTCATCAAGAAGCTGAAGGGCGAGGATGAGAACAAGGAATGAGCCGTTAAAGTCTTGATGGTGTGCCTCGGCAACATTTGCCGCAGCCCCACCGCCGAAGGTGTGCTGCGGCATCTGCTGCAGCAAGAGGCGCCGCAGTTACCGATCGAAGTCGATTCCGCCGGCACCGCGGACTATCACGTAGGAGATGCACCGGATCGGCGCAGCCAGCGGGCCGCGCTGCAGCGCGGCATCGACATCAGCGGCTTGCGTGGCCGTCAGGTGGCAGCGGAGGATTTCTCCCGCTTCGATCTGATCTTGGCCATGGATGAAGAGAACCTGCGCGAACTGAAGCTTCTCAAGCCCGCCAATTCGCGCGCGGAGCTGAAGCTGTTCATGGAATACGCGCCGCAGGACGGCCGCGAAGTGCCGGATCCTTATTATCTCGACGCTGCCGCCTTCGAAAAGGTCTTGGACCTAACGGCGGCAGCGTCGCGCGGCTTGATTGCCGCGCTGCGATTGCGCTTACAGAACCGTACGTAGCAGCCAGTAGAGGCCGCCCGCCAAGGCGATCGACACGGGCAGAGTGAGTACCCAGGCCATCAACAAGTTGCGCACCGTCGACCATTGCAGGCCCGACTTGTTGGCGACCATGGTCCCGGCCACGCCGGAGGACAGCACATGCGTCGTGCTGACCGGCATGCCATACATTTCCGCCGCGCCAATCGTGGCCATCGCCACGATTTCAGCGGATGCGCCTTGCGCGTAGGTCAAGTGGGTTTTTCCGATGCGCTCGCCGACCGTAACGACGATGCGCTTCCAGCCGATCATGGTGCCCAAGCCGAGCGCGATGGCGACGGCAACCTTGACCCAGGTGGGAATGAATTTGGTCGAGTTGTCGAGTTGCTTCTTGTAGGCGTCCAAGGATTTCTTGTCGCCGTCGGTGACATTGAGCGCTTTCGCCTTGCCCATGAAGCGCAGGCCTTCGCTGACCAGGTACATGTCATTGCGAATGTTGATCATCGAGCCGGCGGGCACTTTGTCCATTGAATGATATTGGCCCACCTGCTGTGAGACCACACCGGCGAGCGCGGATAGAGCTGCCACGCCCTTGCCGTCTACGGAACGCGTTCGCACCACGTCGAGGGCGGCGGCATGCGCATCCTCGGGCGGCGCGCCGACGCTGTAGCGCGCAAATGCGGTTTGCGCCTGTGCCGAGGCTGCCATGAAGGTGTTGACCTGGTCTTCATGCATGGTGCGATTCAACGCGTATGCGGTGGGTACCGTGCCAATGAGAATCAACATGATGAGGCCCATGCCTTTCTGGCCATCGTTGCCGCCGTGGAAGAAGCTCACGCCGGTGCAGGTCAGAATCAGCAATCCGCGTATCCACAGCGGCGGCGGCTTGTTGCCTTCCGGCTCCTTGTAGAGCGCGGGAATTCGCACCACGGACTTCAGAACCGTGAGCAGCAGAAATGCGGCGCTGAAGCCGATCAATGGCGAGACCAGCAGGGTTTGGCCGATCTTGGTGGCCTGTGTCCAGTCGACGCCGCTGGTGCCCGAGGGATTCGCCGCCATCAGCTGATTCATCAAACCGACGCCGATGATGGAGCCGATCAGCGTATGCGAACTGGAGGACGGCAGGCCGAAATACCAGGTGCCCAGATTCCACAGGATCGCGGCGATCAACAGCGCGAATACCATGGCGAAGCCTGCGCCGCTGCCGACCTGCAAGATGAGTTCGACCGGCAACAAGGAGACGATGCCGAAGGCGACGGCGCCGGTCGACACCAATACGCCTAAGAAGTTGAAAAACCCCGACCAGATGACGGCAAAATTCGGTGACAATGAATTCGTGTAAATCACCGTGGCCACGGCGTTGGCCGTATCGTGGAAGCCATTGACGAATTCAAATCCCAGCGCGATCAGCAGCGCGACGCCCAACAAGATGTAGGGATAGGCACGCGTGTCACGGACTACCGATAAGTCGCTCGCCAGGTGATAGCCGGCATATATGATGCCTGCGATGACAACCACTCCTGCCAACACGTTGAACCAGGGATTGGATTTATGGCTCACCAATTTGGAGGAGGCCGACGGCGGTGCCACTCCCAGGGGAGCCGGTTCGATCGCGGACAGGTTTGACATAGGTTTTTCCGGTTAGAAGTGAGACCGCAGCCTCGAACTTATAGATCTCCCATATGACGATTGGATGACACGAAGACCCCCCGCATGCCCTATACAATTTCTCATACTGCTGTGGTACTGCCATTTGCCCGCCTCCTGGCCCGCTGGCGGCTGCTGGGCGCAGTGCTGATTGGATCTATGGTCCCGGATTTCGGGGTGTTCTCGCCCTGGACGTTGGCGCGCATCGAGACCCACAGCTTGCCGGCCCTAGTGACCTTTTGCCTGCCCATTGGCTTGCTGACCTACTGGGTATTTCAGTTCCTCATCAAGCCGGCAATGGCGGAAATCCTGCCCGACGGGGCGTATTCACGTTGGCAGGAGTTCAAGAGGCCGGAGCCGGTGGGCAGCGTACGTCAGTGGCTGCTCGCTTCCTGCGGCATTCTGGTCGGCGCGCTGTCGCACTTGGCGTTGGATGGATTCAGCCATGACGGCGGGCGCGGCGTGCGGATGTTCCCGGCGCTGGATGAGCCGTTATTCGATATTGGCCGCCGCCATATCATGGCCACGCGCTTGATTCAGGATCCAGGATCATTAGTCGGGCTTGCCGTGGTGGCGGCCATCATCGTGTATGCCCTGAGACGCGATCCAGAAACCGTAGTGCCCAATCGGGCGTTGTCCAAGCC
>JAXDQN010000173.1:0-2529 GCA_034667865.1 Gammaproteobacteria bacterium | reverse complement strand
CAGTTCACCTTGGGCGGCGGCTTTCAATATTGGATCAATCTGTTTCTCAAGGAAGGAGGCGCCTATCCGTTCATGGTCGGCGTGCTGAAGAGTTTTGTTTTGCCGCACGCAACGCCGATCGCGTTTCTGGTGGCCTACGGCGAATTGGCGATTGGCTTAAGTTTGGTGTCGGGGATTTGGGTGAGGGCAGCGAGCGCCTGCGGCGCCATTTTCATGGTGACCTTGCTGCTCTCCGCCAATTACCCCGGACCCCAGGTCGAGTGGTGGCGCTATTTTGGTGCATCGCTCGAGCACTCGGTATTTCTTCTGTGCTTTCTCGCCTTTTGCGCCGGCGATCCGGCCCAGGTCTGGTCGGTACCGGCCAGACTGCGCCGACGCTAGCTACGCATTCAACCACCATCCGGCGCCCGTCAGCGCCACCATGGTCACGGAGGCCACCAACTTCATCAAGGTGCCGAAAATCAGTCCAACCCAGGCGGCCACCCCGACTTGAGTCGATCGCAATGGACTGTTGCCCGCGGCCAATTCTCCCAGGACCGCACCCACGAACGGGCCGAGCAGCACCCCGGGGAGCCCAAAAAATAGTCCGATTACCGTTCCGATAAAGGCGCCCCACAAGGCCCGGCGGCTCGCGCCGACCCGTTTCGTGCCGAGGACTCCGGCCAGTAAATCCATGGAAATGCCAACGATGCCCACCGCGCCTATGCCGATGAGCCACCCACTACCCAGATGACGGTAGTCATCCACGGCAGCGAGCAGCCAAATGCCGCTGAATGTAATGGGAATTCCCGGGACCGCCGGCAGGACGGCGCAGGCTAGTCCTACAAAAATAAGGGCCATTGCAAGCAAATTCAGCGCGATAATCATCTGAAAAGCATGTTATACCGATTCTGGAGACGGCCGACTGGTGAACACATGGACGTTCACATAGGAGGACGACGGGGTGAAGCGGGACGGGATGACATTTGCCGGGCTCATGCGTGAGTCCACCGATTGCGTGGAACACGCGCTGCACAGCGACAACGATGTCGAGCAGATGGTTGCCATGCGCATTGTCGAAACACCCGACTCGTTTCATCGCTGGGAGAGCGAACATTCGCGCTTGATGCACGGCATCGCGGACTATTCGGCGCTGAGCAGCCAGGTGGGCGCACTCAAGCAAACCACCCTCAGCTTGATTCACGGCAAAGCATTGTTCGAATATCTCAAGAAGAAAGAAGTGCGCGGCACGCATCGCAGCCACCTCATTCAACATTTTTACCCCAATCGCGGCTATACCTTCGCCATGGTCGCCGCCCACGGCAGCTATTTGCGCAAGACCTGCAGCTTCCTTTGCACCAGTCAGGTGGGTACCGAAGTCGTTCGCGACGATGAATTTCTCGACCCCCTGAAACATTACGAAGATTTGTACGGCGAGTATTTCGATCTTTACTGCCGCGTGAACCTTCCGGATGACGCTTCGTCTGCGTCGGAAAAATCTCTGTTGCCGTTGCTCAAGCATCAATTGAGCGAGTGGCGCTGGGTAATACTAAATCCCCGAGAGTCCACGCCGCTGATACGGCGCGAGAGCCAGCTGCGTCAAGCCAGCGGCGACACCCAAAAGTTGCGCAGCTTGAAATGGGGTTTCCTCAAGCGTCGCGACTGACTGCCTGCTTGGCGCGAGTGGCGGTGGCGACGGCGACGCCGCCCAGCACCATCGCAGCCGATAGCAGCAATCGCAGCGTGATGGCCTCGCGAAACAGCACCGCTCCGCCCAACGCCGCAAGTGCCGGCACCGCCAATTGCAGATTGGCTGCGGTGATGGATTTCAATTTGGGCAGCGCGGTGTACCACGCGGCGTATCCCAGTCCCGATGCGATGGAGCCGGAGAGCACCGCCAACACGATGCCATTCGAGGTCGTCACCACGTTGGCAATGGGCGCGACGTTGATGAGCAGGGCTATGGGCAGAGCACAAACAAAGATGCCTGCATTCTCGGCTATGGGATCCTTCGATCCGCGCCCACGCAGCGAAAACCAGCCCCAGAAGATTCCGGCGGCCAACATTTCGGCAGAAGCGAGCGGCGGCGGGGAGGAGACACTGGGCGCCGTCAGAATGACGATTCCGGCGATGGCAACCAGCCAGCCGGCCGCGATCGCTTTGTTGATACGCTCGCCGGCGAGAAATCCTGCGCCGATCATGATGATCTGCGCCGCGCCGAATAACAGCAGCGCTCCGGTCCCTGCGGTCAGATGGATGTAGGAGAACGAGAAACCCACGGCATAGCCATTGAGCACCAGCGCGGAGACCCACTGGCCAGTTAAGCGCAGGCGTCGCGAGCTGAGCAGCAATACAAAACACAGCGTAACGGCGCCGGCGAGAAATCGAATCGACGTGAAGCTGGCCGGATCGATACTGCCGGCGCGCAGCGCCATGCGGCACAGAATGGAATTGGCGGCAAATGCGATCAACGCGAATAGGGTTGCCAGAGCGGTTCGCGCCAAACTATTTCCTTGCACCGGAGGCAACCGGCGTTCGAAGCGGCTATTC
>JAXDQN010000172.1:0-11190 GCA_034667865.1 Gammaproteobacteria bacterium | reverse complement strand
GTTTGGCAAGGACCAGCAGAGCGTCCTGATCGCAATCGAGCGCGATGTTTACCGCGTTCAAAAAATGGCCTGACGTTTCGCCCTTGGTCCAGAGGCGCTGCTTGCTGCGGCTCCAGAAGGTAACTCGTCCGGTGGCTTGGGTGGCTGCCAGC
This sequence comes from Gammaproteobacteria bacterium, assembly GCA_034667865.1. Taxonomy (GTDB): domain Bacteria; phylum Pseudomonadota; class Gammaproteobacteria; order Steroidobacterales; family Steroidobacteraceae; genus Bog-1198. Next base: position 11,038 of record JAXDQN010000172.1, on the reverse strand, counting down.
GCTGCCTGGTTCATATAACCCAGCATCAATACCGCACCGCTGTCGGCGTCTTGCACCACCGCCGGGACCAGGCCATCCATCTTGTTCCAGTCGATGACTGGCTGCGCTTGCAGAGTCAGGGTCACGGTCGTACCTCGATGCCTTCGGAACGCAAGTGGCGCTTGAGCGCCGGAATGGCGATTTCCTCGGAGTGAAACACGCTGGCGGCCAGCGCGGCGTCCGCGCCGGCTGCGCGGAACACTTCGGTGAAATGGGCCATTTTGCCGGCGCCGCCGGACGCCACCAAGGGTACGCCACAGACGGGACGCACCGCTTGCAGCTGGCGGATGTCATAGCCCTGGCGCACACCATCGCTGGACATGCAGTTAAGCACGATCTCGCCGGCTCCACGCGCTTGCACTTCTTCGATCCATGCTTCGGTGCGACGAGCGGTGTCTCGCGACCGCGCTGCATCGCCGGTGAATTGTTGCACCCGGTATTCGCCCTCGACGGTGAGGCTGTCTATGCCGACCACCACGCACTGCGCGCCGAAGCGCTCGCTCAATCGATTGATGAGCTCGGGCGTTTCGAGCGCGGGGGAATTGACGGAGATTTTTTCCGCGCCCGACGCCAGCACCTGTTCAGCGTCTGCGACCGAGCGAATGCCGCCGGCGACGCAGAAGGGAATATCGAGGATGCGGGCGACTTTCGATACCCAGGCGCGATCGACCGAGCGCCCCTCGGGGCTGGCGGAAATATCATAAAAGACCAGTTCATCCGCGCCGTCGTCGCGGTAGCGCGCAGCCAGTTCCAAGATGTCGCCCACGACGCGGTGATCGCGAAAGCGCACGCCTTTGACTACTTGCCCGTCGCGCACGTCCAGGCAGGGGATTATGCGTTTCGCAAGAATGGCTGCAGCTCTCCTTCGGGAATCAGATCTTCGAGCAGCGCTTTGCCGCTGATGGCGGCGGCGGCGCCGACCTGCCGCAACGCCTGCAGGTCGCCGGCATCGCGAATGCCGCCGGAGGCTTGCCACTCGATGTGCGGAAAGCGTTGCACCGCTTGGCGGTACAGATCGAGGTTGGGTCCGGTGAGTGCACCATCTCGATCGACGTCGGTGCACAGCACATGCCTCAGCCCATAGCTGAGAAAGTTGTCGACCGCGCTCCACAGCGTGACTGCGGATTGCTGCTGCCAACCCTGCACCGCGACGCGCGGCGCATCGCCATCGATGATTCGAACGTCGAAGGCCAGGGTGAGACGCTCCGGACCGAAGTGTTGCAGCCACCCTTGCACCTGTTCTACTTGCAGCACCGCCGCGCTGCCGATGACCGCGCGCGCGGCGCCGCCATCCAGCATTTGCGCCACGGCCGTCGTGTTGCGCAGGCCGCCACCTACCTGCAGCTTCACGGCGCCCTGATGGGCCAACGATAGGATGATGGCGCGATTATCGCTGCCCGCGCCTTGAGCGCCATCGAGATCGACGATGTGCAGCCAATCGGCGCCGAGTTGCCGATATTTGTCGAGCAGCGCTGCGGGCTCGATCGGGTAACAGGTCTCGTCGGCAAAGTCTCCCTTGAACAGACGCACGCAGCGCCCAGCTTTCAAATCGATGGCGGGGATGAGCTGCATCGCTACAACGCCAGGAAATTCTTCAGCAGCGCGGCGCCGGCCTGGGCGGACCGCTCGGGGTGAAATTGTGTGCCGTAAAAATTGCGCCATTGGACGGCTGCGCTGAAGCTGATGCCGTAGTTGCAGCTGGCAATGGTGGCCTCGCTCATGGCGAGCGCGTAGCTGTGCACGAAGTAGGCGTAGGCGTCCGGTGCGAAGCCTCGGAGCAGCGCGCTGCTGCGTTCCAGCTGCAGGGTATTCCAGCCCATGTGCGGCACCGGCCTGCCGGCGATGGGTGCGAGGCGTGTGGCCCGGCCCGGAATAATCCCCAGGCATTGCACGCCGTCATTGCCGCCGCCTTCATCGGAAGCTTCGAACAGCAACTGCATCCCAAGACAAATCCCCAGCACCGGCTGGCGCAGCTCGGGCAGCAGGGTGTGCAATTGCAATTGTCGCAACCGCTGCATGGCGTCCGCGGCGGCGCCGACCCCGGGCAGAATGACATGGCTCGCCGCGCGAATATGCTCCGGGTTGGCCGTCTGCGTCGCGGCAGCGTCCAAACGTTCCAGCGCAAACTGCAACGATGCGATATTCGCGCCGCCATTCGCGATGATGACGACCTCGCGCAGGCTCACAGGGCGCCTTTGGTGCTCGGCAGTTCCATGCTGTCGAGGCGCACGGCCTGGCGCAGCGCGCGGCCCACGCCCTTGAAACAGGATTCGATCATGTGATGAGAGTTTTCGCCGCGCACGCTGATGTGCAGCGCCGCCCCCAAGGTTTCGGCCAGCGAGCGAAAGAAATGCGGCACCAATTCGGTGGGCAGCTCGCCGACCCTTTCGCGGTTGAATTTTCCGTCCCAAACGAAGTAGGGCCTGCCCGAGATGTCGAGCGCGACCTGGGCCTCGGCTTCGTCCATGGCCAACAAGAACCCATACCGGCCGATGCCGCGCTTATCGCCCAACGCCTCGCGCAGGGCCGCGCCCAGCGCCAGGGCGCTATCCTCGATGGTGTGATGCTCATCGATATGCAGATCCCCGCTGCACTTGAGATCGAGCGCAAAGCCGCCGTGCTTGGCTACTTGCTCCAGCATGTGGTCGAAAAAGCCCAAGCCAGTGGCGATGGAGCTGGGTCCTTCGCGGGATAGATCCACCTCGACCAGCACCTCGGTTTCCTTGGTCTTGCGCTGCACGCGTGCGCGTCGCGACGCTTCGATGATGCGCCGGGTGATGGCGGGCCAGGCGTCATGCGGATCGCCGTCCAGGCGGATGCGAATGCCATGAACCCCAAGGTTCGCCGCGAATTCCAAATCGGTGTCGCGATCGCCGATCATGTAGCTGCGCGCCGCATCGATGACATTGGCGGCCATGAAGTCCTTGACCATTCCCGGATGCGGTTTGCGGCAGCTGCAGGCCTCATGCTTGAAATGCGGGCAGATGAAAATCGCTTCGAACTCGATGCCTTGCGAGCGGAACAACTCCAAGATGAAGCGGTGGGCAGTGTCGAAAGACTCGCGCGGAAAGCGCGGCGTGCCGAGCCCGTCTTGATTGGTCACCATGACAAAGGCGAAACCGGCGCGTTTCAGTTCCAGCAGCGCGGCCATGACATCCGGCATCAGGCGAATCTTGGCCAGACTATCGATTTGCTCGTCCTCGACTTCCTCATTCAAGGTGCCGTCGCGGTCGAGAAACAGAATGCGGCGTCCGCTCATGGCCGCTGCACGCTGGCGAGCAGCGCGGCATTTTCCGCGCGCGTACCCACCGAAACGCGTACCGAGCGGGGCAGCGCCGGATAGCCGCGCAAGTCCCGCACGATGGTACCGCCGGCCATGCTGTAGTTCATAAAGCGCTCCGCATCATGACAATCGATGAGTAGAAAGTTGGCGTCGCTGGGCCATACCTTGTCCACCAGCGGTGAGGCCGTCAGGCCGCGGCGCAAGTATTCCCGTTCCACCAGCAAGCTGTCACGTCGCGATTGCGAAACGGCCAGTTCCTCGGGCTGCAATGCACGCAGCGCCGACTGAATCGTGGACTGCGTGAGCGCGTAAGGCGGGATAACGCCCTTGGCCACCTGGATCAGCTCCGGCGCAGCCAGCATGGCGCCCAATCGCGCCCCCGCGAGCGCATGGGCCTTGGACAGCGTACGCAATATCACCAGGCTGGGAAATCGATCCAGCCAACGGGTCAAGCTTGGCGCGCCGGACCATTCAATATAGGCCTCATCGATGACCACCACCGCCTTGCCTTCCAAGGCGCCGCAAACGGTCTCCAGCATCGAGACATCGAGCAGGTTGGCGGTAGGGTTGTTGGGCGAGCATAGAAACACCAATTTGACGCCGGGACGCCAGGCAGCGAGCAGTTGCTGCGCATCGATGTTCCATCCCCGCTCGCGGCTCAACGGCAATTCGATCACATCGGCGCCTTGGATGCGGGCCGCCACTTGGTACATGCCGAAGCTGGGTGCGCATTGCAAAATGGAATCCTTGCCGGCGCGCAGAAAAATTCGCGCCAACAGATCGATGGCTTCGTCCGCGCCCCGGGTCGCGAGAATTCGCGCGGCCGGGACCTCGTAGAGCAAACTCAGTCGTTGGATCAACGCGGCGGGTTGCGGCTCGGGGTAACGATTCAACCCTAAGTCGCTGCTATCGCCGCTGGGCCGCCACGGCGCCTCATTGGCGTGCAGCCGCGTAAGACCCGGCAACCAGGCTGCATGCGAGTAGCCTTTCAGAGCGACGATTTCCGGCCGCGCCAAGGCCAGCATTGAATTCATGTCAGTGCCGCCAATCGGATCGTCACCGCGGCCGCGTGCGCATCCAAGCCTTCCAAACCCGCTAAAATTTGCGCCGTCGGGCCCATCTCGCGCAAACCGGCGGGACTGATTTCCTGCACTGTAATGCGCTTCTGAAAATCTTCCAGCGACAGTCCGCTGTAGGATCGGGCGTATCCATAGGTGGGCAAGGTGTGGTTGGGGCCGGAGCAATAGTCGCCCATCGATTCCGGCGACCATGACCCCAAGAACACGGCGCCGGCAGCAGTCACTCGCGACAGCCATACGCGCGGCTCGCGCACCTCCAGCAACAGATGTTCCGGCGCGTAAGCATTCGCGATTCCCAGCGCCGTTTCCAAAGTGTCGACGACGATCAGGCGAATCGAGGCGATTGACTGATCCAAAATTTCGCCACGCGACAGCAGTCGCCGTTGACGCGTAACCTCGTCGGCCACCGCCTCAGCCAGGGCCGCATGCGTGGTGACGAGAATGGCTTGGGCCTCGGGGCTGTGTTCGGCCTGCGCCAGCAAATCCGCCGCCACGAAATCGGCGCGGGCGCTGTCATCGGCGATCACCAGCACCTCGGTCACGCCGGCCGGCAAGTCCGCGGCAGCGCCGGCGGCATCCTGAGAGATCAATAGTTTCGCCGCAGTCACCCAGGCGTTGCCGGGCCCGAACACCTTGTCGCACTTCGGGATGCTGGCCGTGCCATAGGCCATGGCCGCGATCGCCTGCGCGCCGCCTGCCTTGAACACCTGGGTTACGCCGGCCTTGCGCGCAGCGACCAGAACGGCCGGATCCGCGGCGCCTGTGGCGCTGGGCGGCGTGCACATGATGCGCACCGGACAGGCGGCAATGGCTGCCGGCACCGCCAGCATCAAGGCGGTGGACGGCAGGGGCGCGGATCCTGCGGGCACATACAGGCCGACGGCACGAATCGGCACGCTGAAGCGCTCGCACAGAACGCCGCGCGCGGTATTTATGCGGATCGGGGCCGACGCCTGGGCGGCGTGAAACACGCGAATCGCCTCGAGTGCGCGTTCGATGGCGGCGTGCTGTACGACGCTCAAGGCGCGATCCGCCGCATCGAACTCCGCAGTGCTGACCTGCAGCTGCGTCAGCGAGGCGCCGTCAAATTTCTCGGTGAGCGAAAAAACCGCCGCGTCGCCCTGTTGACGCACCTGCGCGACGATGTCGCGTGCCGCGTCAGCGACGCGCGCGGCATCGCGCTGCGTCGGTCGCCGCAGCGCATCGCGTTGTTCGGCGGCATTCAAGCCGCTCCAGACTAGGGTGCGCACAACTGTTCAGGCCAGCATTTTTTCGACCGGCAATACCAATACCGACGTGGCGCCGGCGCCCTTGAGATCCTCGAGCAATTCCCAAAACACGTTTTCGCGGCATACCGCGTGCACGGCGACTCGGTCGCCCAGTCCTTCCAAGGGGATTACCGTCGGCGCCTCGCTGCCGGGCAGTATTTTCGCGATGGCCGCGAGCGCGGAGCGGGGTGCATGCAGCATGATGTACTTGCTGCCCTTGACCTGTTCGACGCCATCGATGCGCATCAATAGGCGGCGCGCCCACTCTTGCTTTTCCGGCGGCACCGGCATGGGCGTGCGGATCAACACCGCCTGGCTCTCCAGCACGGTTTCTGCGTGGCGCAGGTGATTGGCCGCCAGGGTCGAACCGGTGGAAACCAGATCGCAGATCACGTCGGCGCGGCCCAGGCGCGGGGCAATCTCGACCGCACCGGATAACACCACCACTTCCGCGTTGATGCCGTAATCCATCAGGAAGCGGCCGAGAATATGCGGATAAGTCGTGGCGATGCGCTTGCCCTGCAGCGAGCCGGCATCGCGGTATTCGAAGCCGTCCGGCACGGCGATGCAGAGTTTGCAGCGGCCGAAGTCCAACGTTTGCACCAGCTCGAACAAGGGCGAGATGCCGCGTGCCGCAAATGCCAGGCGACTTTCTTCCACGACGTTGAGACCCACCAAACCTAAATCGCACACATCCTCTTGCACCAGATCCGGGATGTCATCGTCGCGCACGAACAGCACGTCGAGCGGCATGTTCTCGCCGTAGCACATCAGCTGGTCTTTGCCGCGGCTGTATTTCAGTCCGCAGGTGGACAGCAGATCCAAAGAAGCCTCGGTCAAGCGGCCGCTCTTCTGCACGGCAATCTTCAGCCGGGTGGCGCTTTCCGCGGCGACCGGGCTACGCATTGAGTTTCAACCGGTCGGTCACGGCGCGATAACCGCCGTTGCCCTGTACAAGATAGCGCGCGACGCGCCCGATGGTGGTCACGCTGACGCCGGTTTGCTTGTGGATTTCACGGTAGGGCAGGCCGCGTTCCAGCAATTCGACCACCGCCCAGCGATCGGCCATGGCCTGCAGCTCGGCCGGCGTGCACAGATCGCGAAAAAAGCTGCGGCACTCCTCCAGCGAGCGCAACGCCAAAATAGCGCTGCATAGCGCGCGTTCGTGCTGCTGCTCCTGGCGCAGCGTGACCGGTCGATTGGTTTTCATGAGAGCGCCGAGCCTGTACTAATGTACTAGTACATTAATGCATTGGACGGGTGACGGCAAGCATTTTGCGCTAATTCCTTGACGGCCCGCGGCCGCCTGCCTAGAATTTGCGGCAGCTTATCTAGACCGGCTGAGGGAAAGGCCCTTAGAAGCCGGGGCAACCACCGAGTCCGATCCTTCCGAGGAGCAGATTCGAACGGTGCCAACTCCTGCGGACACGAGCCCAACTGGGCGCCGGATCCGGTAGATAGGCCGCCATTGCACGGGAAGCCGTGTGCAAAATGGGCTACGAGCCGGTGCTCCAGGGGTTTGTGTAACCTTATGAGGAGCGAGTCGCAACGTGGTCGAAGATTCCCCCGGGTTTTTGGACGAGACGCTGAAGTTGGCGCCGTTCACGCTGCATTACGGCGGCGCATTGTCCGACGCGCGCATCGCTTACCGATTGACCGGCAATGAGCAAGGGCCGGTGGTCGCGGTACTCGGCGGTATTTCCGCGCACCGCATCGTGTGCGGCAGTCCCGGGGAACACTGGTGGCCGGAAATGGTGGGACCCGGGCTCGGCATCGACACGCGCCAATTCCGCGTGCTGGGCGTCGATTACTTGGGTGGCCGGGGCCAAAGTTCGACGCCGGCGATTGGACAAACATTTCCGTCGATCAGCTCGTACGATCAAGCGCAAGCGCTGAGCCTGATCGTGCGGCATCTGGGCGCAAAACCCTTGCATTCCATCGTCGGCGCGTCCTACGGCGGCATGGTGGCGTTGTGTTTTGCGGAGAAACATCCGCAGCTGGTCAAGCACATTCTGGTGTTGAGCGGCGCCGACAAGGCACAGGTGCTGTCGACCGCGTGGCGCAGCGTGCAGCGGCAAATCGTGCGCGAGGCGATTGCGCGCGGCGACGGTGCCGCGGGTTTGAAGCTGGCGCGCGCGCTGGCCATGGCCACTTACCGCAGCTCGGTGGAGTTCCAACTGCGTTTCGGCGGCGAACCGACCCGCGGCGCCGAGCGCTTCCGCTTTCCCATCGAAGATTATCTGTTTGCGCGCGGCGATGACTACGTGCAGAAGTATCGGGCCGAATCGTTCCTGACGTTGAGCGAATCGATCGATCTGCATTCGATGGATGCGACCCAAGTACAAACACCGGCAACCTTGATCGCGGTTCGCGAGGATCAACTGGTGCCGTTCAATGACATGCAGGCGCTGTCGGCACGACTGAATGGCCCGCGGCAACTCATCGAGATCAATTCCATATTCGGCCACGATGCGTTTTTGAAGGAAAGCGCCGCGCTCACGCCCATCATCAAGCAGGTTCTCGCAGAGCACTACCCATGAGCAAAAAAACTCCCCGCAGCAAAAGCATCGCGACCCGCTCGGTGCGCGCCGGTTTGGAATCCGATGCGGATCATGGATCGGTGGTGCCGCCCATTTATCTGTCCAGCAACTTTGCTTTCGAAGCCCACCGCCGGCCGCGCAAGTACGATTACACCCGCTCGGGCAATCCGACTCGCGACCAGCTCGGCCAGGCCTTGGCGGATTTGGAGGGCGGCGTGGGCGCGGTGGTGACCTGCACGGGTCTGGCCGCCATTACTTTGATACTTGCGACCCTGCCTACCGGCGCGCGCGTGATTGCCCCGTACGATTGCTACGGCGGCACGTATCGGATGCTGGCGGCCATGCAGGCGAAGGGCGCGCTGCGCGTGCAATTCATCGACCAAAGTAACGCCCAGGAACTGCAGGCGGCGCTGGCCGAGCCGGCGGCGCTGGTGTGGATCGAAACGCCGAGCAATCCGCTGCTGCGGGTGGTCGACATTCGCGCGCTGGCGTCCGCGGCACATGCGCATGGCGCGCTGGCGGTCGTGGACAACACCTTTTTATCGCCGGTTTGGCAACAGCCGATTGCGCTCGGGGCGGACCTGGTGATGCATTCCACCACCAAGTATTTAAATGGACACAGTGATGTGGTCGGCGGCGCGGTGATTGCCGCGAATGAAGAGCTGCAGCGGAACCTGGCATGGTGGGCGAATGCCATCGGCGTCACCGGCGCGCCCTTCGACAGCTTCCTGACGTTGCGTGGCGTACGCAGTTTGCACGCGCGCATGCGGGTGCACGCGGAAAATACCGCCCAGATCGTCGAATTTCTGACCCAACATCCGGGCGTGGAGCATGTTTACTATCCGGGCCTCAAGGACTCGCCCGGTCACGAAATCGCGTGCCGTCAGCAATCATGTTTCGGCGCCATGCTGAGTTTCGATGTCGCCGGCGGCGAGCCGGCGGTGGCCACGCTGCTGGAAGGCCTGGAATGTTTTAGCCTGGCGGAATCGCTCGGTGGTGTGGAGAGTCTGATTGCACACCCGGCGAGCATGTCGCATGCCGGCATGGATGAGGCGGCGCGGCAGCGCGCAGGCATCGGCGCGGGGCTGCTGCGGGTGTCCGTAGGCATCGAGGATCCGGCCGACTTGATTGCCGATCTTGGCGCAGCTCTAGACCGGGTCGCTAAATCGCAGTCAGAACCGCATCGGCGGCGGCACGCGTCGTAGCCGATTTGCCGGGCTGCGCCAGGTCCGCCGGCAGGACGCCGGCATCGATGGCCTGCGCCACCGCAGCTTCCAGCGCGGCAGCCTCCGCTTCGAGCTGCAGCGAGTAGCGCAACAGCAGGGCGGCGCTCAAGATCGCCGCGTAGGGATTGGCGATGCCCTTACCCGCGATATCCGGCGCCGATCCGTGAATGGGTTCGAACATTCCGCCGCGGGCCTGCGCACCCAGCGATGCGGAAGGCAGCAATCCCATGGACCCGGCCAGCATCGAGGCTTCGTCGGTGAGAATGTCTCCGAACATGTTTTCCGTGACGATGACGTCAAAGTCGCGCGGCCGCTTGATCAAGTGCATGGCGGCCGAATCGACCAGCATGTGCTCGAAGCTGACATCGGGAAATTCGGCCGGCATGATCAAATCCACCGTGGTGCGCCAGAGCCGCGAAGTCTCGAGCACATTGGCTTTATCCACTGACGTCAATTTGCGCCGGCGCGCTCGCGCCAAACGCGCGGCCAGCCGCACCACCCGTTCTATCTCATTCACGGTGTAGCGGCATACGTCGACCGCCTCGGTCGCGGTGCGGGTTTTCTCGCCGAAATAAATGCCGCCGGTCAGTTCGCGCACCACCATGATGTCGACACCCTGCAGGAGCTCTGACTTGATCGGTGAGGCATCCAAAGTGGCAGGGTGCGGCACCACCGGACGCAGATTGGCGAACAACCCCAGCGCCTGGCGTAATTGCAGCAGGCCTTGTTCGGGCCGTACCTTGGCATTCGGATCGGACCACTTGGGTCCGCCGACGGCGCCGAGCAATATCGCATCGGCACGCGTCGTCAGCGCCAAGGTGGCGGGCGGCAGCGGCACACCGACGGCATCGATGGCTGCGCCGCCGATCAATGCGGACTCGAATTCGAACTGGTGGCCGAACTTGGCGGCCACGGCCTGCAGCGCACGCACCGCTTCCGCGGTCACTTCGGCGCCGATGCCGTCGCCGGCGAGCACTGCGATCAATGCTTTCAAGGCGGTTGCGCCGCCTCGAATGCTTCGATCAGCGGCAATTTGCTGCGCAGGTAGCCGAATTCATCGATTCCATTCAGCAGGCAGTGGCGAGCAAACGCCTCGATGGGGAAGGCCACCGCCGTTCCCGTGGGCAAAGTCAAACGCGCGTTCTGCAGATCGATGTCCACCTCGGCGCCTGGATGATCGAGCAGCCACTTCGAGGTCGGCTCATCGACGACGATGGGCAGGAAGCCATTCTTCAACGAGTTGCCGCGAAAAATATCGGCGATCTCCGTGCTGATCACGGCGCGAAATCCATAGTCCAGCAGCGCCCATGGCGCATGCTCGCGCGAGGAGCCGCAGCCAAAATTTTTGCCGGTCACCAACACCTCGGCGCCGCGCGCTTCCGGGCGGTTGAGGACGAACTCCGGCACCGCCGAGCCGTCGGCACGGTAACGCCAGTCGGCGAACAGCTGCTTGCCGAGGCCTTCCTTGGTGGTGGTGGTCAGGAAGCGGGCCGGAATAATCTGGTCGGTGTCGATATTGCTGGATGCAATCACGACGGTGCGGGACCGAAAGCGCTGCGCCGGTTGCATCAGAGTAAACCCCGTGGATCCGCGATGCTGCCTT
>JAXDQN010000171.1:0-4042 GCA_034667865.1 Gammaproteobacteria bacterium | reverse complement strand
GGCCGCTTGAGCGTACGCGTATTGAGCGAGGGCGCGCATTCCGGACTCGCGGCCGGCATCGCGCCCGCACCATTTCGCATCGCCCAACAGCTATTGCAGCGGCTCGAAGACAACCTAACCGGCGAGCTGCAGCTGCCGGCGCTGCGTGCCGAGTTGCCGTCCGATAGACGCCAACAATTGGCGGCGACCGCTGCAATCCTTGGCGATCAGATTCTCGACAAGATTCCCTTCATCCAGGGCGCACGGCCGATGTCGAGCGATCACCTCGAATTGCTGCTCAACAATACCTGGCGCCCGACACTTACTGTCACAGGTGCGGACGGCTTGCCGCCCATGCAAAACGCCGGCAATGTGCTGCTGCCTGAAGTGTCGCTGAAACTGTCGTTGCGCTTACCGCCGACCGTCGATGCCGAGGTGGCCAGCGAGGCGGTGCGTAAACTGTTGGAACGGGACCCGCCCTATGGCGCACAGGTGAGATTCGAGCCTGAGTCCTCATCCGGGGGTTGGAATGCTCCGGCGTTTGCGCCCTGGTTCGAGCAATCGATGCAGCGGGCCTCACGCCATGTATTTGGCCGCGAGCCGGTGTATCTGGGCGGCGGGGGCACCATTCCTTTTTTGAGAATGTTGGGCGAGCGCTTTCCGCGCACTCAATTTTTCGTGACCGGCGTGCTCGGCCCGCGCTCCAATGCGCACGGGCCGAACGAATTCCTGCATCTCGAGTACGCCACCCGGCTTACCGAATGCGTGAGCATGGTGCTGGCAGATTTCCGCAGCTCACAAGGCTAGTTTGCGCGCGAAGTAGGCATATTCCCGCGCCGCCATTTGCGCGTGTTCGGCCGGAGTCGAGCCGGACCCGTGGCCACCCTCGATCACTTCATAGTAATAATAGGGCACGCCAAGCGAGGACAACTTGGCGGCAAACTTGCGGGCATGCTGCGGACCCACGCGATCGTCCTTGGTCGTGGTCCAAATGAATGCCTGTGGATAATGCACATCGGACTTGAGGTTGTTGTAAGGCGAGATCGATGCCAGGAAGGCGCGTTCGTCGGGCTTGGTGACGCTGCCGTACTCACCGACCCAGGAACTTCCCGCCGCGATCTGCTCGAAACGCAGCATGTCGAGCAGCGGTACGCCGATATCGACCGCTGCCCACATTTCCGGGTGCTGCGTAAATTCCACGCCCATCAACAATCCGCCGTTGGAACCGCCACGAATGCCAAGATGCGCGGGGGTGGTGAATCCTTTGGCGATCAGATCCCGTGCAACAGCGGCAAAGTCATCGTAGATCCTCTGCCGTTTGGTCTTCAAGCCCGCTTCATGCCACGCCGGGCCAAACTCGCCGCCGCCGCGTATGTTCGCCAGTACGTAGGCGCCGCCGCGCTCCAGCCACAGCTTGCCGAGATCGGCCGAGTAGTTCGGTGTCTGCGAGGATTGAAAGCCACCGTAGGCATAAATGATGGTGGGCGTGCCGCCTTCCATTTTCAGATGCGCCGGATGCACGATGAAGTAGGGAATCTTGGTGCCGTCCGAGGAGGTGGCCTGAAATTGCTCGACTACATCTTTCGAGGCGTCGAATTTCGCCGGCAGTGACTTTGCTTCGGTCAATGTGTTCTTGTTGAGGTCGACCAGCATCAATCGCGTCGGCGAGAGAAATCCCGCGATCGACACAAATGCCGTATCGCTATGGGCATCGGTGGCGGCAAGGTCCACGGATGCATTGTTTGGAATCGGCAACGGCGCGCGGGTCCAGCGGTGTCTGGAGTCCATGGTGTAGGAATAGGCACGCCCATTTACTTCATCCAGCACGTGCACCAGCACGTGATTGCGAGTCAGCTCGGCAGATGCCAGGGCCTGACGGTCGGAGGGTTTGTAGATCGTCACCGGATGCAGGTGCGCCGGGTCTGCTTTAACAGCGGCCAAGTCGAGAGCGATCAGGGATCCTTCTGGCAACGACGCGCCGCCCAGTTTCCAGTCCTCATTGACGTCCACGATCAATTGGCCCCGGAGCATGCCGATGACGTTGCATTTCAAGGGCAGCGCCAGTTTTTTGAGGCTATTGCCGGCCAATAAATAATGTTCGTACTCAAAAAAGCTCACGGCGCGCCGCACGAAGGCGGCGCGATGACCCGTGTCGTCGCTCAGCGAAAACGGCGTCACCATCACATCATCCGCAGTACCGCGAAAAATCTCGGTCGCCTCAGGCAACGAGGCGCCGCGCTTGATGCGCCTGACGACATACGGATAGCCGGAATGCGTCATTTCACCGGCCGTCCATTCGCGAGCCGCCAGCAATGTGTCCTGGGTTTCCCAGGCATAGGATTGTTTGCCCCTCGGAAAGCTCAGGCCGCCGTCGACGAACTGACCGCTATCCAAATCGAATTCGCGCAATGTCGTGGCGTCTTCGCCGCCATCCGAGAGCGCCACCATGCAGCGGCGTTGAGACGGTTCGGCGCAGCGGGCGCCTTTCCAGAACCAATTGGCGTTTTCGGCCTTTGACAGTGCATCGAGATCGATAACTGTCTGCCAGTGCGGCGTCGCGGTTTGATAGTCCGCAAGGTTGGTTCGTCGCCAAATGCCATGCACATGCTCGGCGTCTTGCCAGAAATTATAAATCGCGCCGTGAAGTAAATTCGGCTGCGGAATTCTGTCCTTGGATTCGGCAATGGTTTTGGCGTCGTTGAACAGCTTCTGGAACAGGGCGTCGCTGTCCAGCACCGCAGAGGTCTTGGCGTTTTCCGCCTTGACCCATTCCATGGCGCGGTCGCCATGGACATCCTCAAGCCATATATAGGGGTCTGAAGTCTCGGGGGCTTGGGCCGCGGCCACGGCGAACAGCAGCACGCCGCTGAGACTCATGGAAAATATCAATGCACGCATCACGGTACCTTCAGAGCGAAAGTTTGTGGGAGAAATAAGCATATTCGCGCGCCGTCATTTGCGCCTGTTCGGCCAGGGTTGCACCAGTGCCGTGGCCGCCTTCGGTGACCTCGTAGAAATAATAGGGCACGCCCAGGGCGGATAATTTTGCGGCAAATTTTCGCGCGTGTTGCGGGCCCACCCGATCATCCTTGGTCGTGGTCCAGATCAGCGGTTGCGGGTACTGCACGCCTGTCTTGAGGTTGTTATATGGCGAGATGGAGGCGAGGAAGGCCCTTTCATCGGGTTTCGACACGCTGCCATATTCCCCCACCCATAAACTGCCGGCGGCGATCTGTTCGTAGCGCAGCATGTCGAGCAGCGGCACGCCGATATCGACAGCCGACCACATCTCCGGATGCTGCGTGAATTCCACGCCCATCAGCAGGCCGCCGTTGGAGGCGCCTTGTATGCCGAGATGTGCCGGGCTGGTGAATCCACGCGTGCCGAGGTCCTGGGCTACGCCGGCGAAATCATCGTAAATACGTTGGCGATTGAGCTTCAACCCCGCGTTGTGCCAGGCGGGCCCAAATTCCCCGCCGCCGCGAATATTGGCCATGACGAACGCCCCGCCGCGCTCCAGCCAGAGCTTGCCCAACTCAGCTGCGTAGCTTGGGGTCATGGGAACTTGAAAACCGCCATACGCATAGAGAATGGTCGGCGTACTGCCGTCGAGCTTTTGCTTGGCGGAGTGAACGATGAAGTACGGGATCTTGGTGCCATCCTTGGATACCGCTTGAAATTGCTCGACCACCTGACCCGAAGCATCGAATTTCGCCGGCAATGATTTCACTTCGGTGAGCGTGCCCTTGGCCAGATCCGCCAACATCAGGCGGGACGGCGACAGAAACCCGGTAACCGTCATATAAGCCTGATCGCTGTGCAAATCGGGTGCCCCGAATTGAATCGCGGCATTATTCGGAAGCTGCAACTCTGAGCGCGTCCAGTGATTCCCCGCTTCCGGTTTGAAAGAATAGGCCCGCGCGTTGACCTCGTTCAGGGTGTGTACCAACAAATAGCTGCGAAAGGTACTCGCTTCAACGAAGGCTTCGCGCGGCCCCGGTTGGAATATCAAGGCGGGATGCAAATGCTGCGGATCAGCAGCGGCCGCCGACAGCTCGATCGA
>JAXDQN010000170.1:0-11655 GCA_034667865.1 Gammaproteobacteria bacterium | reverse complement strand
TCGCCTGGCTCTGGACGCCCGGCGAGGATCCGGCCTCGGCCAGGTGGCGCGTCGATCCGGAGCGCGCGCGCCTGCTGGCGCCGTTCGATCCCATCGTCTGGGATCGGCGCCGCTTCGAAATCTATTGGAACTGGTCCTACCGCTTCGAGGCTTATACCCCGGCGCCGAAGCGCAAGCTGGGCTACTACGCGCTGCCGCTGCTGTGGGAAAGCCAGGTAATCGGCTGGGGAAATGTCTCGGTGGTAGGGGGACGGCTGCGCTGCAGCCTCGGATACTCGGCTGGCCGGGCGCCACGGGCCGCGGCCTTCCGCGCCGGGCTGGAACAGGAGCTATCGCGGCTGCGGACCTTCCTGGACCCCGCCGATGCGGAAAATGCACAATCTACCGATTGACAACGCTTGCATTTTTATGCACGATTCGCGCAATTTTATGCAAACGTCAAATTCTGAAAACGGCAGCGCCCCGGCGCGACGCAGCATGCTGGCGAAGATCATTCGCGAGCACGCGGTCGGGCGGCAGACCGAATTGGTGGCGCTGCTGCGCAAATCAGGCTACGAAGCCACACAATCCAGTGTGAGCCGCGATTTGCGCGAGCTCGGTGTCGGGAAAATGGGCGACCGCTACGTGTTGCCGGACGGAACGCAACCGCAGAACGATTTCGCCGCGTTGAAACAATTCGTCAATGCGCGCCTCACCGCCGGCACCAATCTCACCATCCTCAAAACCACCATCGGCTCGGCGCAAAGCGTGGCGGTGGCCATCGACAGCGCGCGCTGGGCGGAAGTGGTCGGCACCATTTCGGGCGACGACACAATTTTCATTGCGACCACCGGCGCTGACGCACAACGCAAACTCGGCGAGCGTCTGCTCGCCATCTTCGGACGCTAACCCATCATGACATCAACTCCCGGCAAGGGCGCCGAGCCCATTCTTTTGGCTTTTTCGGGTGGTCTGGACACCTCGTTCTGCGTCCCCTGGCTGAAAGACACCTATGCTCGCCCGGTCATCACGGTCACGGTGGACACCGGCGGCATCGACGCCGCGGCCGCCGAGTCGTTGGCGGAACGCTCCAAATTGTTGGGCGCGATCGAGCATCATCAGATTGACGCGCGCCAAGCCTACTTTAATCAGGTGCTGAAATTCCTGATCATGGGCAACGTGCGCCGCGGCAACATGTATCCGTTGTGCGTGGGCGCGGAGCGGGTACTGCAGGCGCAAACCATCGCGCAGATGGCGCTCAAGCTCAAAACCAACATGGTCGCGCACGGCTGCACGGCAGCCGGCAACGATCAGGTTCGATTTGAAGTGGCCCTGCGCACGCTGGCGCCCGGTTTGGAAATCATCGCGCCGGTACGCGATCGCGCTTTCAAGCGACCCGAGCAGCTCAAGTATCTCGAGCAGCATCGTTTGCCGATACCACCGTTTGGCGGCGCCTATTCGGTGAACCGTGGATTGTGGGGCGTCACCATTGGCGGCAAGGAAACGCTGACCTCGCAAGGCACCATTCCCGACGATGCCTGGGTGCTGTCGAAGGATGCCTTTACGCTGCCGCGCTCAGCAGAGCGGCATCGCATCGGCTTCCAACAGGGCGTGCCGGATACTTTGGATGGCACGAAACTTTCCGCCGTTGCCATCATCGAACAGCTCGAGAGCTTGGCGGGTCCGTTCGGCATCGGCCGCGGCATCCATTTGGGCGACACTGTGATCGGCACCAAGGGGCGCGTGGCTTTCGAAGCGCCGGCGGCGGAAGTGCTGCTGAATGCACATCGCGAATTGGAAAAACTGGTGCTCAGCGGCAAGCAATCGCGCATCAAGGAAACCGTCGCACAGCCCTATGGCGATCTGGTGCATGAGGGACAGCATTTGGATCCGGTGTGCCGCGACATCGAGGCGCTGCTCGTGTCATCTCAAGCGCGCGTCACTGGCGAGGTGAGCGTATTGCTGCGCCCGGGTTCGATGTTCGTGGAGGGCGTGACCTCGCCCTACTCGCTCATGGCCGCTTCGAAGGGCGTGTACGGCGAGTCGGCCGGCGAATGGACGCCCACCGACGCCTTGGGCTATTCGAAAATGCTGGCACTCAGTGGTGTTTTCTACAAACGGGCGGGCGAAAGCCAGGCGGGGAATCCATGAACGGCATGCGCACGGTGGTTGTCGACAAGATTGCCTCGGTCACACAGGCCTGCGGCCTGAAGCATGAGCTGCGAATCTCGGAGGAAATCCCCTGCGTGGAAGGGCTGGTGCTGGTGGTGGAAATCCTCACCAACAAGGCCAACTACAACACCTTGGAGCTCACCAGCGGACGTATGGCCAAGGTGGTTCGCGGCGATGTGGTGGTAGGCGCATTGGGACATCGCAAGGCCCTGTTCGGCTACTCCGGCCACATCCCCGCGAGCCTGAAGCCGGGCGATATCATTCAAATGCTGAACATCGGCGGCGTACTTGGCATTTGCGATTCGGCCACCCCGGACAAGGGCAAACCCTTCGACTGCAAAGTGTTGGGCACCGTGCTCACCTTCCCGTATCTCGGCGAGCGCATCGGCGTACCGGCCCGAGTGGGATACGCGCCTTTGGACTATGACGCGCCCTTGGATGCGCGCGGCGTTCCCGTGGTGGCACTGGCAGGCACGTGCATGGAAGCGGGCAAGACAGCGGCCGCGTCAGCCATTATCGCGCGCATGCGCAATCGCGGTCTGATCGTCGACGCCTTCAAGGCCACCGGCGTTTCCCTGCGCCGCGACATCATGGCCTTCGAGGATTCCGGCGCGCGGCGCACCATGCTGTTCACGGATCTCGGCATCGTGACCACCACGGAAAAGTGCGGACCGGCGTTGACCCGCACCATGCTGACTGAAATGGCCGGCGGTCAGCCCGACGCCATCGTGTTCGAGCTGGGCGATGGCCTGCTTGGCACCTACGGCGTCGAATCCATCTTGAAACAGGCCGACATCAAAAAGGCGCTGACCGCGGTGGTGTTGTCGGCCAACGATCCGGTCGCAGCCTGGGGCGGCGTGAAGCTGTTGCGCGAACGCTTCGGCATCGAACCCTGCGTGGTCACCGGTCCCGCCACCGACAATCAAGTGGGTGTCGAAATCATTCGCGAGCAGATGAATGTCGAGGCGTTCAACGCCATCAGCAATCCGGCGGATCTGGGCGATCACGTCATTGCGTCGCTGGGATTGCACCATGCACGCGAATCGCGGGTGGTCGGCGAGTGACCAGCTCCACCCCCGCCATTGTGCTCGGCGGCACCGGTTACGTCGCCGGGGAATTGCTGCGCCTGATTGCAGCCCATCCCCGGATGAGCGTGGCGGCGGTGCTCTCCGACAGTCAGCCGGGAGCGCCGGTGGCGGATGCCTTCGCGCATCTGCGCAGCGCCTATCCTGACCTGAAATTTTCCTCGGCCGAGGAAATTGAAGCGGTCATTCGCAACGCACCGGCCTCGGCTTTGTTCTCGGCGGCGCCGCACGGCGTGTCCGCCGCGCTGGTCGATCGGTTGCTCAAGGCTGCGGCAAATGCGGGCCGGCGGGTCAGCTGCGTGGATATCTCGGCGGACTTTCGCTACTCCACCGCGTCCGCGTATGAAGCGGTCTACAAGCATGCGCATGGCGCCCCCAGCCGCATCAGCGAATTCACCTGCGCGGTGCCCGAGCACTTGTCGAAGTCGCCCACCGCGCATGTTGCGCATCCCGGCTGCTTCGCCACCGCCACCCTGTTGGCCAGCGTGCCGCTGCTGGCGTTGGGACTGACGGACACGCGCCTATTCGTCACCGGCATCACCGGCAGTACCGGCTCGGGCCGCAAGCCGGTGGAGGCCACGCATCACCCGCACCGGCATAGCGATCTGTACAGCTACGGCGCCTTGAGTCATCGCCACGTTCCGGAAATCACGGCCTGCGCGAAGCTCGCCAGCGGCGTCGAAGCCGAATTCAATTTCGTGCCGCACAGCGGTCCGTTCGCCCGCGGCATTCATGTCACGGTGCAGGCCAGCTTGAAAAAAACCTTGAGCACCGCGGAAGCCGTGGCGGCGCTGCGCGCTTACTATAAGAACTCCCCCTTCGTGCGGGTCGGCGACTCGGCGCCGCGCGTCAAGGATGTGGCCACCAGCAATTACGCCAACCTGAGTGCGGTGACCAATGGCAATTCCATTGCCGTGATGGCGGTGCTCGACAATCTCAACAAAGGCGCCGCGGGGGGCGCGGTGCAATGGATGAATCGCTTACTGGGCTTCGACGAGACCACGGGTCTCACCGCACCCGCACCCGGATGGACCTGAGGTAATCATGGCAGCTCATCTGGCGCAAGTGTTCGCGCGATACCCCATCGAGGTCGCGCACGGCGATGGCGTCTGGCTGCACTCGCGCGACGGCCGCAAGATCCTGGACTTTTACGGCGGCCATGCGGTGGCCGGTTTGGGCTACGGCCACCCGCGCTGGCTGGCGGCGCTGGAGCGCCAGGCGCGGCAGATGTCGTTTCAAACCAATGCGCTGCCCATGGCGGTGCGCGAACGCGCGGCCGCGCGCTTGATCAAGTTCGCGGGACTGTCGCTGGACACCGTGTTCTGGATCAACAGCGGCGCCGAAGCCAATGAGAACGCCTTGAAGCTGGCATTCAAGCTGACGGGTCGCAGCAAAGCGGTGGCATTGGAGCAAAGCTTTCATGGCCGCACCGCTGCGGCCGGCGCAGTCACCTGGGGCGCGCTGGAAAAGTGGTATGGCTTCCCACGCACCCCCTTCGATGTGGGCTTCACGCCGCGCGACAATCCGGCAGCCTTGAGCCAAACCATCGATCGCGACACCGCGGCCGTGATTGTCGAACCCATTCAAGGCGTCGGGGGTGCCTATGACATCGGCAAACCCATGCTGCAGGCACTGCGCCAGCGCTGCGACGACGTGGGCGCCATTCTGATCTTCGACGAAGTGCAATGCGGCGTCGGCCGCACCGGCGCGCCGTTTGCCGCAAATTTTTACGGCGTCACGCCCGACATCATCACCTGCGCCAAGGCCTTGGGCAACGGCTTCCCGGTATCGGCGTTGTTGCTGTCGCGGCGCATTGCCGGTCAACTGAAGTACGACGACATGGGCACCACCTTCGGCGGCGGTCCCATGGCCTGCGCCATCGCCGAAGCCGTGATCGACACCATCGAATCCGAATCGTTGCTCGCCAATGTGCGGCAGGTATCGGCGTACATCCGTTCCAGTTGCATCATCGGACCGGTCACCGGCGTGCAGGGCGCAGGCTTTTTGCTCGGCCTGAAAACCTCGCGGCCGGCCAAGGAAGTGCAAGCGGCGCTATTGGCGAAGAACATTCTCACCGGCACCAGCGGCGATCCGCACGTTCTGCGCTTGCTGCCCGCGTACATCATGAACGAAGGACACGTCGATCAGCTGAGCGACGCGCTGGCCAAGATTTCTGCATGAAGCGCTTTCTCGACCTGGCCGACTTCAGCCGCGAGCAGATCGTCGATCTGCTGGCCTTGGCGCAGGCGTTGCAGGACAAACCGGATCACCACGCGCTGCTCGGCAAGGTGTTGGGGCTGGTGTTTTTCAATCCGTCCTTGCGCACCCTGGCTTCCTTCCAGGCCGGCATGGCGCGACTCGGCGGCAGCTCCTTCGTCATCACGCCAGGACAAGGCACCTGGCAAATAGAAACCAAACCGCATGCCATCATGAAAGGCGCGGCGGCGGAGCACATCCGCGAAGGCATTCCGGCGCTGGCCTCGTACTGCGACGCGCTCGGGGTGCGCGCCTTTGCCGACGGCAAGAGCCTGCAGAATGACATCGATGAATCGCTGTTCCGCCAGATCGACGAATTGTGCGACAAGCCGCTGATCAACCTGGAATCGGCCATGAATCACCCCTGCCAGGCGTTGGCCGATTGGCGCACCCTGGATGAGCTCAATGTTGCGCGGCGCGCGAAGTTCGTATTGAGCTGGGCCTATCATCCCAAGGCGCTGCCGCTGGCGGTGCCCTCCGCGGTGGTGCACATGGCGGCCATGCGCGGCATGGAAGTGGTGGTGCTGCGGCCCGAAGGCTATGCGCTGCCGCCGCCCATCATGAGAAAATCCAGCCTCGCCGCGGCAGCCGCCGGCGGCTCGCTCACCGAGACATCCGATCGAACCGCGGCGTTGGCGGGCGCCCACGTGCTGTATGCCAAAGAGTGGGGCACCACCATGTACTACGGCGATACGGAAGCGGACGCGAAACTGCGCGCCGAGCTATCCGATTGGTGCGTGCGCGAAAGTTGGTTCGCCGGGGCGGCGCCCGCCGCCAAACTCATGCACTGCCTGCCGGTGCGCCGCAATGTCGCCGTGGCCGATGAAGTTCTCGATGGCCCAAGAGCCGTCGTCAAACGCCAAGCCTTTAATCGCATGACGGTGCAAATGGCTGTTCTGCACCGCCTCCTGTCCTGACGTTCGGAGTTTTTCCACGATGATCATGAGCCGACCCGATCCCTCCATTGCGGTGCGCGCGCTGAAAAGCGCCGCGCCGTACATTCGCATGTACAAGAACAAGGTGTTCGTCATCAAGGCAGGCGGCGCCGTGTTCGCCGATGAGGCATCGACGCGCGGACTCATCGAGCAAGTGGCGATATTGCACCAGGTGGGCATTCGCACTGTGCTGGTTCACGGCGGCGGACCACAGCTGGATCAGCTGCAGGCGAGCTTGGGCATCGATACCCACATGGTCAACGGCCGGCGCGTGACCGATCAGAAATCCATCGACCTGACCGCGATGGCGCTGAACGGCTCCATCAACACCCGCATTCTCGCCATCTGCCGTGGGCTCGACATCGAGGCCATCGGCCTGAGCGGCGTCGATGCCGGATTGATCCGGGCGCACCGGCGGCCGCCGGTGCCTATGAGTGCGGGCTCGAAGGAAACCGTGGACTACGGTTTCGTCGGCGACATCGACTCCGTCAACTCCGCCGTCATCGAAAAGCTGCTGGACAATGGCTTGATGCCGGTGGTCAGTCCGTTGTCGGCCGACTCCAACGGCACCCTGCTCAACATCAATGCCGATACCGTGGCAGCGGCCATTGGCGGCGCCTTGTCTGCGGAAAAGCTGGTGCTGTGCACCGGCGCCCACGGCATCCTCGAGAATGTCGAGGATCCGACCTCGGTGGTCTCCTATACCGATATCGCTGGCCTGAAGCGCCTGCACGCACAAGGCAGCTTGAAGAACGGCATGCTGCCGAAGGCCGACGCCATCGAGGCCGCGATCCGCGGTGGTGTGCGCCGGGTGCACATCATCAGCTACCGATCTCCCGACAGCCTGCTGGCGGAGATTTTCACCAACGAGGGCACCGGCACCATGGTGGTCGCGGATCTGAATGCGTTGAGTCCCGCGGAACAGCAGCCGCACGCATGACGCGCCTCTGGGACAAAGGCACTTCTCTCGATGGCCGCGTACTCGAGTACACGGCGGGCGATGACCACGCGCTCGATAATCGGCTGGTGCGCTATGACATTCGCGCCTCGATCGCGCACGCGGAGATGCTGGGAGAGCATGGCCTATTGTCGACCTCGGACCTCACCGCGATTCGCGACGCATTGCTGGCAATCGGCGCGGAACACGCGCAAGGCCAGTGGCGTGTGACGCTGGAGCAAGAGGACGGCCAAACGGCCATCGAGAACCTGCTCACCGCGCGCATCGGCGCCGCCGGCGGACGGCTGCACGCCGGGCGCTCGCGCAATGACCAAGTACTCGCAGCGCTGCGCCTGTATCTGCGCGACGCCGCCGAGAGCCTGGCGTCCGGCGCCTTGGCTGTGGCGCAGGCGCTCGACGCGCTGGTGGCGCGAGAGGGCTCCATCGCGCTGCCCGGCTACACCCACATGCAGCAGGCCATGCCCAGCAGCGTTGCGCTGTGGGCCGGCGGCTTTGCGGCGGAGCTGCGCGATGACGCTGAAGGATTGGCAGCGACGCAGCGGCGCATCGGCAAGAATCCCTTGGGCTCGGCGGCCGGATTTGGCACGCCGAACTTGGAAGTGAGCCGCGAGGCCACCCGCCGGCGCCTGGCGTTCACGGCGATTCACGAACCGGTGACGGCGGTGCAGCTGTCGCGCGGCAAGGCCGAGGCGCAGCTGCTGTTCGAAGCGACACTGCTCACGCAGGATCTAGGCCGCCTCGCGACTGACCTGCTGCTCTTTTATACCCAAGAATTTGGCTTCGTCGCGTTGCCTGAAGCCTTCACCACCGGCTCGTCCATCATGCCGCAGAAGCGCAATCCGGATGTGTTCGAACTGATGCGCGGACGCAGTGCCGTCGCGCAGGCGGCATTGATCGAAGTGCTGGGCATCACGCAGAAACTTCCGTCGGGATATCACCGCGATCTGCAGTTGATCAAAGCGCCGCTGTTCCGCGGCATCGATTCCGCACTGCAGACATTGGAAATATTGCCGGGCGCGCTCGACGAGGTGCACTTTCGGCCTGAGAATATCCACCTCGATCCCAGCATTCACGCCGCGGCTGCGGCGAATGCCTTGGTGAGGGCCGAAGGCATTCCCTTTCGCGAAGCCTACCGGCGCGTGGCCGCACAGTTGAAGGACAAGCAATGAGTATTTGGCGCAGCCTGCAAACTCTCGACGAGTTGAATACCAAGCGCGGCAATCTGATCGACCACTTAGGCATACGCTTCACTGAAATCGGCGAGGACTTCGTGCGCGGCACCATGCCGGTCGATGCGCGCACCGTGCAGCCCTATGGCCTGTTGCATGGCGGCGCGTCGGTGGCTCTGGCAGAAACCTTGGGCAGCATGGGCGCCGCCATGTGCGTGGACGCGGCGGAATATCAGTGCGTCGGTCAAGAGATCAACGCCAACCATGTGCGCGCGGCGCGCAGCGGCTTGGTCACCGGTACTGCGCGGCCGATACATCTCGGCGGCCGCACCCATGTCTGGGGTATCGACATCGTCAACGACGCCAACAAGCTGGTATGCATTTCGCGCATCACCATCGCCGTCATCAAACGCGGTGCGCTCACGAGTTGAATTGGCGCTAGCAATTGTCTGCCCAAGAGGCGTATCTTCTGCGCCATGAAAAATACTGCGTTGAAAGTTTTACACGTTGGAGCATTGCTCGCCGTCGCACAATTCGCGGCAGCGCCGCTAGTGGCACAGAACCCACCGAAAGCGCCCCCGGGTCCGCCGGCGGTGGCGCCCGGCGCGGATCCTGCTCCGGCGCCCTCGCCCGATCAAATCGGCTACGTGTTCGGCCTGACCTTTGGCACGCAAATGCATAATGCCGGCATCAGCAACGAAGTGTCGGTCGAGGCAATCGCCCGTGGCGTTCAGGACGGCTTGAGCGGCAAGTCGACTACGCCGGCCGATCAGCAGCAGGTATTGAATTTCGTGCGCGGCATCCACGATAAGCAGGTGTCGCGCAACGAAGCGGCGGCCAAGAGCTTCATGGAGCGCAATGGCAAGGACAAGAACGTGGTCACGACTGCGTCGGGACTACAGTACAAGGTGATCGCGCCCGGCGACAAAAAGGCCCCCGCCATCAACGCCACCGATGAAGTGACCGTGGACTATCGCGGCAAGCTGCTCGATGGCTCGGAATTCGACAGTTCCTACTCGCGCGGCGTGCCGACTTCGTTTCCGGTCAACGGCGTGATCAAAGGCTGGCAGGAAGCGCTGGTGCTGATGAAGCCGGGCGCCAAGTGGACGTTGTTTATTCCGCCCGACTTAGCTTACGGCTCGACGCCGCAGCCGAAAATCCCGGCCGGTTCCTTGTTGATCTTCGATGTCACCATGATCAGCGCCAAATCCGCCGCCGCGCCTGCACCCGCGTTCACTCCGCGTCCGACGCCGCATTAAAGTCACGCCACACTAGCGCGTCAGGTTCAGTTCCAGCGCGTTGGTCAGATCGCCCATCGGGGCCGCGCCATGCGCGGCCAGTCCCTGCTCGCGCTGCTTGATCCCCGGCAATACCTCGAGATTGAAGCGCCGCGTAATTAGACGCAGGATGGATTCGGTGTCGTACTGGGTGTGATCGACGACGCCGTGCTTGGCGAATGGCGATACGATGATGGCGGGAATTCGCGCGCCCGGCCCCAGCAAATCTGCCTGTGGAGGCGCGACATGATCCCAGGCGCCGCCGAACTCATCGTAGGTGATCACGATCATCATGTGAACCCACTGCGCACTGGTTTGCAGCTTGGCGACCAATTCTGCAATGTGCCTGTCGCCCGCCTCGACCGACGCATAGCCGGCATGTTGATTCAGATTGCCCTGCGGCTTGTAGAACACCACTGAGGGCAGCCGCGCCGCTTCGATGTCAGTAACCAGATCACGATAGTCTTTCAAATGCGCCGCGCGATAGGCCGCGTGAGCGGCCGGATCAAAATTACGGTAGTAGTTGAAGGGTTGATGATGCGGCTGGAAATCCGGGTCGCCGCCGGCGGTCGATGGCGCATAAATCACCTCGCGCATTTTCGAGGGCGGCCGCATGCCATCGGCCACGGCTGCATTCCACGCACCGGAGTACCAGATCCAGTCGACCCCCTTCGCGTCCATGGCATCGCCGATGGTCCGGTGCGTTTGCGGCGGCAAGGTGGTGGGGTCCAACCGATCCGCATAGGCAAAATTGCTGTCGCCGGCTGCCGGCTTAGCAGCGCTGGGCTGATACGCAGGCTGCATGGTGTTGACGGCATAAAACCTGTCATCGCCAAAATAATTGCGTGGCGTGACATTGCCGCTGCGCGCGAAACTCGGCGGCTCATCTAACGCCGACGCAGCCGGTGTATGCGCGGTCTTGAGCCTGGGCAGAAAAGCCCCGCCGGCTTCTTGTTCCAGAATCGTGATCGACGGCTTGGCCGGGGATACATCGGCGTTCGGGTACTCGGGCGCGCAGGCGCAGATCAAGTACTGGTGATTCAGGAAAGATCCGCCAAAGGCACCCTGGAAAAAATTGTCGGCCAGCACGAACTGCCGTGCCAGCGCATATAGCGCGGACTGGCTGTAGTCGTAATGTCCCATGGCGAGGCCGCCCGCATCCGACCAGGCGGCATAGCCGTCATTTTTGCCGCCGTCGATTTGCATCTGATGTTCGAAGAATCGATGCCACAGGTCGCGCGTAACGCTCGAGGTCGATAAGGTGACCTTGGACTGCGGCGTGTAGGCATGCTCGATGGAAAACGGCGCATTCGGCAGGCCGACGCTTTGCTGTTGCGTGACGACGGGGTTGTAGCCCGAGCCGGTCACGCCGCCCCACACCGGCGGCAGCTTCGGCAGCACCTTGCCATCGCGATCCACCTGCGGGTGGTAGCTGGGCAAAGGCCGGCCGTCGGCATCGAGCACTTCGCTCAACTTTCGCGCACCGGGGAAATTGCCATACAAATTATCGAAGGCGCGATTCTCGGCGTAGATGACGACGATGGTATCGACCTTGCCGCGCAGCTCCAGCGTGGCCAGTTCCTCGACGCTGGTCGGGGCGCTTGGAGCTTCGGTGCCGCGCAATTCCGGCAAAGCACAGCCGGACGGCAGGGTTAGCATCATCACAGCCAGCGCAAGAGCGTATTCGATTCGCGGCCGATCAGTCATGCGTCGCAGTATAGGCGCAGCATCGCGCTGCGAAGCGACGAATCGACAGGAAGCGGGGCGTCGCAGCAGCGACGCCCGCAATTTACGACAACTCTAGAAGCGCCAGAGGGCGCTAAC
>JAXDQN010000169.1:0-2661 GCA_034667865.1 Gammaproteobacteria bacterium | reverse complement strand
CGATGATTTTACCCCCATCGATCAGGTGGTAGGATCCGGAATCTACGTTGAGTTCTATAAGAAGGTAACGGGCCGTGACAGCGCGCAGATCAAGGCTATCTGGTCACGGATTGTCTTCACCGACCGTGGCGCTGCGCCGAAGCAACTCCCCAATTCGGCAGCGGTGAAAAAAGCGGTCGCCGCCAACCCGAAATCGGTGGGATACATCGAGAAGTCCGCTGTGGATGCCTCAATCAAGGTTGTGCTGGCGGTCGATTGACCAACCGCTTGGCCACATTAACTCGCCCACGCTCACCGCGACATCCTGGTTTTCCTTCGGTAGTCGATCGATCAAGTATTCGTGCATTGTGGTGCGCACAGTGGGCGAACTCCGCGGCCTGGCAGGGCGCCGTGGAAGCCGTTGCATCCACACCGGCACCGCCGATCAGCTCACCGAGTGGTGCTGCAGGTAGACATGCCGATCCATGGATTGAAGACCGGGGACGTTGGTGCCGTGGTGCAGGTCTACTCGAAAGATGCCGTCGAGGTGGAATTCGTCACCGCCTCGGGCCGCACTCAAGCGCTGGTGACGCTGACGATATCGTCGATTCGTCCCGTGAGTCCGAAGGATATTCTGGCGGTACGCCAGCTCGACGCCGCCTGATTCCAATGACGCCGGCACTGGGAACGTTGGGGCAAGTATAGGGGCAACGCCGCGGCTAGAATTCCCCGTATCGCAAGCGTTTCAGGGGATTGGGGCGAGTTTCGGAAAAAACGCACGTAACTACGCTACTCAGGTTCTCCGGATTTGGGTTTGAGTTCGCACATCAAGTAAAACGTATCGCCCGCATAGCAACTCTCCTGGAACGCAAAAGAGATTGCCTTCGCCGGTATCCGCCAACCAGTCAATGGCTCAACTAAAATGACGGATCCAAAGCCGCCATTTGCGTTTGACAGTACGCGACGAACGCTTTCAAACTGTACGTTACCGAATATTCGACGGTCCTAAGATCCGGGCACCTTGCGTGCCGGTGCTTAGGGGCGATTTCGGCTAGATTTTCGCAAACCAAAGAGCAGATTTATGTCATCCCATGGGTGCCCTTCGTCCACGCTAAGTGTGGAATCTCTCCATCAGTGTATCGCGAACGCATATCGCGCGCGCATCAATGACTTGGAAGGCCGGTACCCTCGCGCGGTCGAATCAGCTATGTCGATGTTGCCCAGATCGACTGGATCGAATCGCAGGGCAACTACCTAGCTCTGCATGTCGGCTCCGCAGTGCATATGATTCGCGAGACATTGAGCAAATGGAGGCGCAACTCGATGCCCTCCGCTTCGTTCGGGTTCATCGGCGGTTAATTGTTGCAATTGGCCGTATTCGGGAAATCGAGGTGGTGGCCAATGGAGAATCCATCCTCCGCTTGACCGATGGCCGCGAATTACGCGCGAGCCGCGCCTATCGCAAGTCCATTCGCCAGCGCTGGCCGCCAATTTCCGCTGAGCTGCCAGCGGGATTGTAGTTTCACATAAGCGAGGATATTCCAACCTGGTGTCGAGCGTATTGGATTCTCTATGTCCGTAACGCGACGGCCGGCTTAAGCGCCATCGCAATCCACCCGTGTCGCGCGCCCGCGAATGCGGCGGTGGTCAAGGATGCCAACAGCGCAAACGCCAAGGCCCAGTAGGCTAACGGCGTCCGTTCCGTGTAAGGCGCCAGATAGCGTGCGATCGCCAGGGCGGCCAGTGGTATGGCGACTACTGCGGACAACAGGATGACGGCGCCGATCTCCTTTGCAACCAGCTTGCCGATGTCGCGGCGGCGCGTGCCGAACAACTTGCGCAACGCGATTTCCTTGGTGCGGCGTTGCACCGCATCGGCCGCCAGCACATACATGCCGAAAGCCGCGATTATCATCGTGATGGCCGTTGAGAGGGCCAGCAGCCTGGCAAGGCTGAGATCGTCTGCATAATTGGCGGCATAGATCTCTTTGGCGGGCTTCATTTCGAGGACTGAGTTAGGGAAGTACTTGGGCCAGACCGACTGGACAGCACGCTCGGCGTCGGGGATCGATCCGTTGGCGCGAACGGTCAGCGTCCCGCTGTTCGACCACAATTCATACGCGATCGCACCCGGGACTTCGCGCAGCGAGTAAAAACGGATCTCTGGCGCAATGCCGACGATGCGCTTAGTGATTAGTACGGGGGCGCCACTTGCCATGCTCCTGAACAGCAAGATCTGTCCGACGGCTTGTTGCGGAGATGCGAAGCCCAGCTGACGCGCAGCGATCGCATTGATCACGACCGGCACAGGATCGTCTTCCTTGTCGATTTTCGAGTCGAACAGCCGGCCCGCCACAGGCTCGATGCCATATTCTTCGAAGAAATTGGCGCTCATCGACTTCACGTCCATGGCCACCGCCTCGCGCCCTTCGCGCTTGATTTCGGTGCTCCACGACTGCTTCGAGCGCCCGACCGCATCGTTTGAAATCGCAGTGCCCGTTAACGCGGGCTGCTGCGAGAGCGCTGCCATGAGGCCGCGCGGCTTCTCGTCTCGTGCAGAGACCCCAACGGGCAGATCAAGGACCAATAACGAGGAAGGATCGAAGCCCGGCGATCCGTCGATGGCGAACCGTGCTTGCCAGAAGATCGCCAGAGTGAAACTGGCCAGCCCCATCGCGACAG
>JAXDQN010000168.1:0-3126 GCA_034667865.1 Gammaproteobacteria bacterium | reverse complement strand
CAGCATGTTTTCAGGTAGGAAATAGACGACCCATGTTCCATCTCTCTCGATCGCAAGCTTCGGCACCTTATAAGTTGCCGAAATTGAAAAAATGTTCTCCGCGCGATCGTCGTGAACCTCCGGTTCGCCGACAAGCTTAGCTCCGGGATATCGGCGCTCCATGGCGTCGCCGATCCGTTTCAGGACCTGATCGCGGGATGTTTGTTCTAATAGGACGCGCAGCCTTTCGGCCGTCGTTCCTCTCACTGTACGCTTGGTCTCCAGTTGACCTTCATCGCCCAGCTTGGAAAGCGTAGCCCGTTCCTGGATTTCGTCTCCAATGATGTCCATAATATTGGGAGTGGAGATCGTCGACAATTCAAGCGTTTCCGGCGCAACCACCAGGATCTGTGATCCTTCGTGCGCTTGGCCCATCCTGTCCAAGTGCCCGTGTTGACCAAGTCGCGCCGGATCAAGAAAAAGGGCTTTCCCATTTAGTGTGACCTGTACGATCGCGTGATCAAAAAACTGAGCGCTGGGCAGAGTCTTATCGAGCCCGGTTCGGCGCCCGATCTGCAGCAAGACAGGCTTGCTTTGAATGCCAAGTTCTCGAAGCAGGCTGATCAACAGAAATGACTTATCTTTGCAGTCGCCATACCGGCGTTGCAAAACGACGTCGGGCGGCGCAGGTCGGTGTGAACTTTCGCCTAGCGATACTGAAAAATAGCGGATTTCCGACTGCACAAACTCCAGCGCGGCGGTAACCCGCTCCTCATCTGAGCTTAATGCGCGAATTTTTCGCAAGACCAGCTGAAGTTCGTCACTGCTCGAAGCTTGGGTTTGAAACAGCCCGCTTGCCCAATTAGCGACCTCACTCCAACTCGAGAACTCTGAAAACTGAAGAAATCGGAAGGCGAAGAAGTCGGAGAAGACATTCGCCTCGCTCACCGTCTCGGGCATAAAATGCTCTTCGAACGCGATCTTCCTTATCCCATCGCGTACCGTTTCTTTTGGAACGATTGGTTGCGAAGGTCGATCGCCGACCATGCGCCAGTCGACTTTTCGCTCGACGGGATGGTTCAAGACAACCCGCCTAAACAGCGTTGGGTAGGATTGGTCCCAGCCGGCGATGCCCGTGTACTTGCCGCTGAACACGGGGTTCTGTCCGTAAATGGAGTAGGAGACGTCAAGCGTATCTCCAACCCGTAGATCAGAGATCAAGATCGAGGCCGTCACACGGCCGCTATAAACCCCTTGTTCAAGGTCTTGCTCGCGCTGCAGGAAGCGAATATTCGAGGCGGTCGTGCGATCCAGCAGCCCGTCGGCTCGATGGATGTGAATGGAGTGGAGTTGAACATGCTCATATTCAGGTGCGAACGAGATCGAGAAGCGACCTACAGCAGTAAGCGATGCGGCATCGTTGATAAATGTTGCGCGCCGGACATACACTGCCGGAACCTGACCGACGAGATATTGTGTGTCCGCTAAACGTATGACGATCGGTTGTGGCTTGTTGACGTCCGGGATTGTGGTGGATTCCACCCATGGCGGAATGGGGTCGGCCAAGGTGAACGAATTGGCCCCTAACTGAATCTCCTTTAGCTGATTGTCGATGTTTTGTTGTGCGGAGACCCCAGAACACACCATAATGCCGGCGAGTACCACGCTCGCGCGAACCAATCTCACTAAGTACATCGCACCACCCCTGCTATCCATAGGTTGTATAAATCACGAGAATCCATCGCGCAACGTAAGTTGCCGAACGAGCGGCGGGGTATTGGGCACCGTGCGCGGGGCTTGCGGTGTGGTCGATCAGAACCAATCGTATGCCTCCAGCCGAAATGCATGCCGGATCCGACAAGACAGACTCCAAACCAGCCGCTATAACCGCCGCGCACGAATTTGGAGAAACACCCATGATTTACGAAACGCGCGTCTATCGCTGTCTGCCGGGCCGGTTGCCGGCGTTGTTGAAGCGCTTCGAGACGATCACGCTCAAGTTGTGGGAGAAGCACGGCATCAGGCAGGCCGGGTTTTTTACGACGCTGGTTGGTGAATCCAATCAGGAGCTGACTTACCTCCTGGCGTGGGAATCGCTCGCCGAGCGCGAAAAGAAGTGGACCGCGTTTCAGAGCGATCCCGACTGGATCGCCGCACGCGCCAAGACCGAGGAAGACGGCCAGATCGTCGGCAACATCGTCAACCAACTGCTGGTTCCGACCGCATTCTCTTCGGTGAAGTGATCGGTCGTCACCGATTCAGGTCTCACGAATGCCACATGGTCTGGACCACATCGTGCATGCCGTCCGCGATCTCGACGCGGGGGCGGAATTTTATCGCCGCGTCGGCTTCACCGTCGGAGTGCGCAATCGCCATCCGTGGGGCACACACAACCGAATCGTGCAGTTGAAGAACTTTTACATCGAGATTCTTGAAGTCGCCGAACCTGAGAAGATCGTGCCGCACCGCGCGGATTCGTTTTCCTTCGGCGCCTTCAATCGCGACTTTCTCGCGTCCCGTGAGGGTTTTTCGATGTTGATCCTCAACAGCAGCAATGCGGCCGACGATGCGCGGGCGTTCGAGGCGGCCGGCATTGGCGGCTTCGAAGTGTTCGATTTCTCGCGCGAAGGCACAAAGCCGGACGGAACGCCGGTCAAGCTCGCGTTCTCGCTGGCCTTCGCGCAGGATTCGGCGTCGCCGAATGTGCGCTTTGCGGTGTGTCAGCATCATTTCCCGGAGAATTTCTGGAACCCGGCGTTCCAGGCTCACGCCAACGGAGCGAAAGCCGTGCCCGGTGCGGTTCTGGTCGCAGACAATCCGACCGACCACCACATCTTCCTCAAGGCCTTCACGGGCGAGCGCGACCTGCATTCGAGCTCGATCGGCGTTCGGGCGCGCACGGAGAATGGCGAGGTCGAGGTCGTGGAACAGGTCGCGTTTCGCGATCAGTTCGGCGTTTCACCTGATGTCGACGGTGAGGGGATGACGCTCAATGCGTTGCGGTTCGAAGTCGCGGATATCGCTCAGGCCGAGGCATTGTTGCGGGAGGCGGGAATCGGGTCGAAGCGGTATGTTGGGCGCTTGGTTGTGCCGCCGGATGTCGCCTTCGGCGCAACCCTGATATTCGAAGCCGCATAGATATTTAGC
>JAXDQN010000167.1:0-5425 GCA_034667865.1 Gammaproteobacteria bacterium | reverse complement strand
ACGAACCCGCCGCGCGGTGATGCGCGCAAGTATCGCAGACCGATAAAACCTTCGTACCAATGACCGGTCATTCGTAGCGCAACGCTTCGGCCGGCTGCGTCTGCGCAGCCTTGAACGCCGGATAGATAGTGGCGACAAACGTCAAAATCAGCGCAGCCAGCGCGATGCGCACGACATCGCCCGGATGCATTTCGCTCGGAATCCCCGACACGTAGTAGACGTCCGGGTCCATGATGTGAAAACCGAGGTTGGATTCCAGAAACGGCACGATCACATCTACATTCAGCGCCAGAGCCAGCCCCAAACCCACGCCAAGCGCCGTTCCAAGCCAACCGATCAGCACACCCTGGGTGATGAACACGCCGAGCACGCCGCGCGGACTCAATCCAAGGGTGCGCAAGATGGCAATGTCGGTGCGTTTGTCGTTGACCACCATCACCAGCGTCGCCACGATGTTGAACACGGCGACCGCCACGATCAGCAACAGAATCAAACCCATCATGGTTTTTTCGATGTGAATGGCGCGAAAGTACGCCTCGTTCTCTTCAGTCCAGTCGCGCAACTTCAGACCCGGCGCCAAGCGTTTTGCCGCTACGCGCGACAGGTACGGCGCTTGCAGCACATCATCGAAGCGCAGCCGGATGCCGGTGGGACCATTCAGCCCGCGTAACGCTTCGGCGTCGGCCAGATTCACCAGCGCCAACACACCGTCCTGTTCCTGCGCACCGACTTCGAAAATGCCGACGATGTCGAACTGCTGCAGGCGCGGCGTGAAATTCTCCGAGCCGTTGGGCGAACTGCCGGGAATCATCACTGTGACGCTATCGCCCACGCCCACCTGCAGTTCATAAGCCAATGCGCGCCCGAGAATCATCCGATTGGAGCCCGCCGTTAAGTCGGTGAGTTTTCCTTCGTGCAGGGACTCGGCGATTTCCGAGACCTGCGGCTCGATGGCAGGATCGATGCCGCGCACGATGGCGCCGCTCATCGAGGGTTGGCGGCTGAGCATGGCATCGGTGTCCAGGAACGGCGCCGCGCCGAGGAACCCCTCGGAGCCCTTCATTTGATCGATCCGCACTTGCCAGTCGGGAATTGCCGCGCCGCCGGCGCTCAAGGTGGCATGCGCCGACAGGGCCAATAGCCGGCCGCGCAGTTCGCTCTCGAACCCGTTCATCACCGACAGCACGGTAATCAGCGCCGCAACGCCGACCGCCACCCCGAGCAGAGAGGTCCAGGTGATGAAAGACACGAAAAAGCTGTGTTCCCGGGCCAGCGAATAGCGCAGGCCCACGAAGACTGGAAGGGGTTGAAACATGCGGGACGGAGGCTTCCGGTAATTAGCAGGACAATCAAAGTGTTAATTGAGTCAAGTATTGATCCCGTCGGGCAGGTTATAGTTTCACGGGGACCAAAGTATTCATAGGATATCGGTAACATATGAGGTACGCCATGCGGTATCAAATTCTGCTGCTAGCAACGGTGCTTGCCAGCGGCCTCGCGGCAGCCGAGACCATTGCGGTCGACAACGGCATAGCGGTCAAAGAATCCGAAGTTGCAACACCCGCGCGCGGCATGTCCATGGAACAAGTGGCAGCCAAGTTCGGCGAGCCGGCGACCAAAGTACCCGCGGTGGGCAGGCCGCCCATCTCGCGCTGGGAATATCCCGGATTTATCGTCTATTTCGAGCACGAACACGTCATTCACGCCGTCGTCGCCAGCTAAAAACCGCGTAACCGTCCTTAGGTTCGCGTAAAATTAAGCCTCGTACAATGCCCACCGCGATTCATTTCGCGGCGGGCGTTTTTTCTTTTTTGAAAGCTTAAATGCCCCTAATTGCACCTACGCTTCCCGGCGGCGATGAACGCATCGTCCGCTGGGGAAAACTCTACGGATCGGCGCCCGCGCTTGCCATTGCAGAGGCCGTCACCGGCGCGAGCGCTCCGCTGATCGTCATCGCGCCGAGCACGCGTGAAGCGGAAACCTTGGCCGAGGAGATTCGCTTCTTCGCCCCGGCAGGCTTTGGCGTCAGCGTGTTTCCTGATTTGGAAACCCTGCCCTACGACAGCTTCTCGGCCCATCCGGATATCACCTCGGCGCGTCTGGCAACCTTGGCGCAGCTGCCGCGCGCGCGCCAGGGCGTGTGGTTGGTGGCCATCGACACCCTCATGCAGCGCTTGGCGCCGCGCAGCTATGTCGAGGCTTACTCGCTGAAGGTCAATGTCGGCGAAAGTTTGGACATCGAGGCATTGCGGGCGCAATTGGCACTGGCCGGCTATGCGGCAGTGACTCAAGTGGTTGCCCACGGCGAGTTTGCGGTGCGCGGCTCGCTGATCGATGTATTTCCCATGGGCTCCGACACGCCCTATCGCATCGATCTGCTGGATCGCGACATCGACAGCATTCGCCGCTTCGATCCGGACACCCAGCGCTCGCTCGACAAATTGGACCGCATTCAATTATTGCCCGCGCGCGAGACGCCTCTGAATCCGGAATCAGTCAGAGAATTCAGGCGCCGCTACCGCCTGCGTTTCCCCGGTGATTTGTCCGAGCACGCGGTGTATCGCGACGTCAGTGCGGGGATGGCGCCCGGCGGTGTGGAATTCTTCCTGCCGTTGTTCTTCGAGCGCACCTCGCATTTATTTGAATATCTGCCGCCGGGCAGCATCATTGTCGATATCAATGACGCCGCCGCCGCGGTTCCGGCGCTTTGGAACGGCATCGTGGAGCGTCACGAACAACTGCGCCACGATCGCCACCGACCCATCCTGGACCCGGCCGAACTGTATCTGTCGCCGCAAGACTTTCAGCAGGCCTACGCAACCTGGCCGAAAGTCGAGTTGCAGAACTTTGCCTGGCCGCCCGAAACGCCGGGCGCTGCGCAAAATTTCTCCAGCGTGGCGCCCTCGCCGGTGCGTATCGATGCGCGCGCCGAGGCGCCCGCGGCGGAACTGATCGCCCATATCGCCGTGACTCAAGGCAAGATCCTGCTGGCGGCCGAGTCGGCCGGCCGCCGCGAGCTGTTGTTGGATTTGCTGCGCGCCCGCGACGTTCAGCCCAAGGTGTTCGCCAGCTTTGCCAGTTTCCTGGCCAGCGGCGCCAGCCTCGGCATCACCGTCTCCGCGGCCGCCTCGGGCCTCAAGCTCGAATCGCCGCCGCTGGAAATATTGACCGAGGCGCAGTTGTTCGGCGACCGCGCACGTCAGGAACGCCGCCGCCGCCGCGCCGAACGCGATCCGGCGAAAATCCTCAAGGAACTCTCGGACCTGCGCATCGGCGCGCCGGTGGTGCACGAATCCTACGGCGTCGGCCGTTATGCGGGTTTGCAGACCATGGATGTTGCCGGCTACACCGGCGAATTCCTGGTGGTCGTATATGCCGAAGGCGACAAGGTGTATGTGCCGGTGCAAGCCCTGCATCTGGTATCGCGCTACACCGGCGCGCCGGCGGAAACCGCACCGCTGCACAAGCTGGGCGGCGATCAATGGCAGAAAGCGCGGCGCAAGGCCGCACAGCGCATTCGCGACGTCGCGGCGGAATTGCTGGACTTGTACTCGCGACGCGCCGCCCGGCAAGGCAACCGCATGATCGCCGGGGAGGCCGAATATCGCGCCTTCCAAGCCGGTTTCCCCTTCGAGGAAACCGCGGACCAGGCGAGTGCGATTGAAGCCGTGCTCGCCGACTTGAACTCCGAAAAGCCCATGGACCGGGTGATCTGCGGCGATGTGGGATTCGGCAAAACCGAGGTGGCGCTGCGCGCCGCGTTCGTGGCGGTGCAGGCCGGCAAGCAGGCCGCCGTCTTGGTGCCCACTACACTGTTGGCGCAGCAGCACTACACCAATTTCGTGGATCGTTTTGCCGACTGGCCGGTCAAGGTGGAAAGCCTGTCGCGCTTCCGCAGCAACAAGGAGGCCGAGGGCGTGATTGCCGGCGTCGCGGCTGGCACCGTGGACATCGTCATCGCCACGCAACGTTTGCTGCAAGGCAAAGTGAAGTTCAAGGACTTAGGGCTGGTGGTGATCGATGAGGAGCACCGCTTCGGGGTGCGCGACAAGGAAAAGCTCAAGGCGCTTCGCGCCGAGGTCGACGTACTGACGCTGACCGCCACGCCCATTCCCCGCACCTTGAACATGGCCATGGGGGGACTGCGCGATCTGTCGCTCATCACGACTCCGCCGGCCGAACGCCTGGCCGTGAAAACCTTTGTGTTGGAATGGAATGAAACCGTGGTGCGCGAGGCTGCGCTGCGCGAGATCCGTCGCGGCGGCCAGATCTACTATGTGCACAACACTATCGAGACCATCGAGAAGACCGCGCAGGCGCTGCGCGAGTTGGTCCCCGAGGCCATCGTTGCCGTCGGCCACGGACAAATGCGCGAGCGCGATCTCGAGCAGCTGATGCTGGATTTCTATCACCGACGCTTCAATGTGCTGGTGTGCACCACCATCATCGAAAGCGGCATCGACGTGCCGACCGCCAACACCATCATCATCGACCGGGCGGATCGCTTCGGGCTGGCGCAAATCCATCAACTGCGCGGCCGCGTCGGGCGTTCGCATCATCGCGCCTATGCCTATCTCATCACCCCGCCGCGCAAGGCCATGACGGCTGATGCCATCAAGCGCCTGGAGGCGCTGGAGTCGCTCGAGGAACTGGGCGCCGGCTTCACCCTGGCGACTCACGATTTGGAAATTCGCGGCGCCGGAGAATTGCTTGGCGACGAACAGAGCGGTCAAATCGAAGAGATTGGCTACAACCTCTACATGGAACTGCTGCAGCGCGCTGTGGATGCGCTGAAAGCCGGCAAGGAAGCGGATCTGGAGAAACCGGCGGATGCCGGTCCGGAAGTCGAGCTGCACCTGCCGGCGCTGATACCCGAAGACTATGTACCCGACGTTCACTTGCGCCTGGTGCTGTACAAACGCATCGCCAGCACGCCCACCCGGGAAGAACTGGACGAATTGAAGGTGGAGATGATCGATCGTTTCGGTCCGTTGCCGCCCTTCACCCAGTCTCTGTTCCGCGCCGCCTATTTGAAGCTGCGTGCGGCGTCGCTGGGGATACGCAAAATCGACTCAGGCGCGGCAAACGGCTACATCATTTTCGAGGAGCAGAACCAAGTCGATCCGAAGCGGGTTTTGAAGCTGATTCAAGGAAAGCCCAAGGAGTATCGCCTGGAGGGGCCTTTGAAGCTGCGCTTCGCGCACATTGCGCGCACGGACGAGACCTTGTTCATCCGGGTCGAGCAGTTGCTCGATCAGCTGAGCTGATCCGGCCGCGGGGTTGCGCCACGCGGCGCAACCCCCGAGCCATTCGATTGATCGCGCTTAGGCGATGGCGCCCAGAAAATCGCCCTTGCCGATTTCCAAGCCGCCCTTGCGCAGCAGCGCATACACCATGCTGTCGTGAAAATAGAAATTCGGCAGCA
>JAXDQN010000166.1:0-4276 GCA_034667865.1 Gammaproteobacteria bacterium | reverse complement strand
TACATCTGCCATCTGCAATATATTCCACACGATATCTGGGATATGGACTCAGTGAGCCCCGCTGTGCTCGCGCCGGTTGCGGACAAGGCCGGCAAGAAGATTCCGGGTGTACTGCACGCGGGCAAATCCGGCTATCTTTATGTGCACGATGCGAAGGACTGTAGTCTGATTCGCAGCACCGGTCTCGTCGAAGCGAAGAACGAACGCGCGCTGCCGACCAAGGAGGGCGTGGTCATCCGCCCAGCTTTGAATGGCGGCGTGAGCGCAACGCCGCTTGCGATCGATCCGAAGCTCGGCCTCGCCTACGCGTTGACTAATGAGTCGGCCTTGAAGTATTACTTTTTCACTAGCACCGAATATCCGAACGGCGAGCTCTGGCTCGGCGGCGGCTTCAAGGGAACGCCGGAAGAGCCGGTCTGGGGCGACATCGTGGCAACGGATTACAACACCGGCAAGATCCGCTGGAAGGTCAAGAAGCCGCTGCCGATGTTCGGAGGGATTCTGGCCACGGCCGGGGGCCTGATCTTCACCGGCGAAGGCAGCGGCGAATTCGGCGCCTATGACTCGGCGACAGGCAAAGAGTTGTGGAGTTACAAGACTGATGCGGGCGTTAACGCGCCGGCATCGACTTATATGCTCGATGGCAAGCAGTATGTCGTTGTCGGCGCGGGTGGCAATACGCAATTGGATTACAAGCGCGGCAATAAGTATTACGTGTTCGCCTACTGACATGGCCACGAGCCAATCCATCCGCCTTGAAGCGAGGCAAGCGATGTCGCAAGAGTGTCTGCTGAAAAGCATCGCCCGTATTGCACTGTTTCTGCTCGCAGGCTTTGCTGGCGTGAGCGCCGCGGAGGCACAAGCAGTTGAACAAAAGGTCGCTGTCTGCCAGGCCTGCCATCTAACCGGCACGTTACAAAGCACCTCGGTGATTCCAAATATCTGGGGCCAGAGCGAAGGCTATATCTACATCCAGCTGCGCGACTTCAAAAGCGGCGCGCGTAATGCGCCGGAAGATGCAGCCATGCGCGGCTTCGTCGCGACAATGAGCGATGCAGACATGCTCGAAATTGCCAAATACGCGTCGACCCAGCCCTGGCCGAAGGTCGGCCCCCCCTCGACTGACAAGGCGTTGCTCAAGAAGGGCGCCTACGCCATGGCCGTGCTCCCCTGTGGCGGCTGTCACTTCAACGACTGGAAAGGTTTTAGCGCTAACCCGCGCATTGGCGACCAGAGCACCGCCTATCTCGCGGCGACGTTCCGCCAGTTCCGCAGCGGCTCGCGCGCCAATTCACCGGGCATGTCCGATCTATTGCGTACGCTCGATGAAGGCGACATCGACGCAGTCGCGGCATACCTCAACGCAGTACATTAGTTTCGCACCAATCGACAGCAGCTGCGAATAAGGAATTGCGGAGCTTGGAAGTTGTCGCCGAGAAAAGTTGCTCTGCCTCCACTTCGAGCACCAGTGCGGCATGTGTGCCGAAGCTGTCGTGCAGCGAGATACCGCGCGCGCAGCGGAGCGGCAGCGGCGTACCCGATCCGGATAATTGTGCCGCCTTGTTTAACACGGCAAGCGAACGCGGGTTCTTTCCAAGAAGAGCCCTGCGATAGGCGAGCGGATCCTGTCCGGCTGCGTGCAAGAGTTCGTCCAGGAAACGTATGTCCATTACGGTATGTGCCGAATTCGATCAGCTGCAGCGAATTTCCGAATCACATCCGTGAACGCGCGCATCGCGGCCGCTAAGTGGCGGTGACTGGGGTAGTACAAGCAGAGCCCTGGGTATGGGGGTGTCCAGTCGCTCAGCGCCTGGATTAGTCGCCCCTCGGCAAGTGCTTTTCGTGCGCTCCATTCACTTACGTACGCAAGTCCGGCGCCCTCCAGCGCAGCGCGCAGAACCAAGCGGTCGCTGTCAAGCGTTAGCGGACCAGTGATGTCAACACTCAAGATTTGCCGGCGCGCCTACGCCGTCGATCCCGGTAACGCAGAACGCTTGTGGGAACTCTCCCTCAAGCTGATCGCCTGACGTTGGGAAAGCCCTCATGTCCGAACTGAAAATTGGCTTCGTAGGATTAGGCGATCAAGGCGCCCCGATGGCAGAAGCAATTGCTGACGCCGGCTTCGAGCTCCACGTCTGGGCTCGGCGGGCCCAGTCCTTTGACGCTATATCCACCGTGAAATGCTTCCGCCACGACAGTCTCAAGTCCTTGGCGGCCATGGTCGATGTCCTCTGTCTGTGCTTGCGCGACGACGAGGACATCTGGAATCTGATCAGACGGCATCGGCTGATAGAAGCGCTACGTTCAGGCTCTATTGTCGTCAAGAACACCGGTGATCCAACCGAGAACGAACACATCGGTGCACTTCTGGCCGAATCAGGGATCAAGTATCTCGATGCACCCGTTAGTGGTGGGCGACCAGGCGCGGTCGCGCGAACGCTGACCACGCTTGTCGGCGGCGATGCGAACGACTTTGCGCGCTGTCGCGAAGTGTTTGAGACCTTCTCACGTAAGGTCGCTCACATGGGAGGTGTCGGCTCCGGCCAGTTGACCAAACTACTCAACAACGCGATGACGATGACGAACCTCAAGAATGCAGTCGATGTCTTCGGCCTCGCAAAGAACCTAGGAATCGACATTCGCCGGCTATTTGACGTCATCGCGGTAAGCAGCGGATCAAGCGCCGTACTTCAGTCGGTCGGTAGTCAGATCAACTCCAAGACTGCAGTTCACATCCAGGGGCTCATGCGTAAAGACATCAAGCACTTCGCCGAGGCCATGCGCGCACGTGGTTTAGATCCCAGCTCCGTGAGCAACCGAGGCTTAGGCGGTGCCGATGGTGTTGTTGAACTTGCGCAGTGGATCGATAACGGGACTACTTTTTCACAGTAAATACTCGTCGCGCCGCACAGCGCGCGCCCCCGCCTTCGGAGACCACTGATAATACAAAAACTATGTGGAGTCAAAGAGGAAGAAACCGCATCAAATAAGCCCACCTTCCCTTCGTGAGCCGA
Organism: Gammaproteobacteria bacterium; assembly: GCA_034667865.1. GTDB lineage: Bacteria > Pseudomonadota > Gammaproteobacteria > Steroidobacterales > Steroidobacteraceae > Bog-1198. The sequence goes on along the minus strand of JAXDQN010000166.1, from coordinate 1,262 downwards.
GCGCGTACATGGGATGTTTCTCTCGAGTTGATCGCACGAAAGTGCGCGAGCACGACACTCCATCGCTGTTCAAACCTCTATAGCTCATTTGATGTTGGCTTCCGCGTGAAAAAGACGCGAGAGGTGAGTCCTAGGTGAGTGGCAAGGCAGCAAGATCTGCCTTATCGATCCAAATAACTTTCATTGTCACTCGATCCATAGAGGAAACTCTCCATGCCGAAAGCTCAAGCGACTCCCGGAAAAACACTGCTCTCTGCAGTCGATCACACGTTGATCATGGTCGATCACCAGTCACAGATGTCTTTCGCCACCAAATCGATCGACACTGTCCTGCTGCGCAACAATTGCGCACTGGTTGCAAAGGGGGCGCGGGAGTTCAAGGTCTCCACGATTCTGACGACGGTTGCCGAGAAAAGCTTCTCTGGTCCGATCTACGAGGAGATTCGCTCGGTGTTCCCGAAGGACGAAATCATCGATCGAACCACGATGAATGCGTGGGAAGACGCGCACGTCGCTAAGCGGGTCAATGAGATTGGCAAAGGTCGGATCGTTCTCGCAGGCCTGTGGACCAGTGTGTGCATCGTCGGCCCTGCGCTCTCGGCGCTTGATCAGGGATTCGAGGTATACGTCATCGCCGATGCGTGCGGAGACGTATCCGAAGAGGCGCACGAGCGCGCCATGGACCGCGTGGTGCAGGCCGGGGCGCGACCGATGACCTCGCTGCAGTACCTGCTCGAGCTGCAGCGCGATTGGGCGCGCAGCGAGACCTACGCGGAGACGACCGGAATTGCCCGAGTGCACGGCGGCGCCTATGGACTCGGAGTGATCTACGCCAAGACCATGTTCGCGTCTTCCGAAGGGCACTAGCTCAGATGCGTTGTCGGAGGCGACTGCAATGAAAATCTATGTCGTGTCGCTCGGCGTGGGCCTTCTGGTCGGTGTGATCTACGGTGTGTTGAACGTGCGTTCGCCCGCGCCGCCGGTGATTGCGCTGGTTGGGCTGCTGGGAATCTTGCTCGGCGAACAACTCGTGCCGTTCGCCAAGCGCCTGGCTTCGAACGAGCCCGTCTCGACAAAGTGGGCACGTGAACAGTGCGTGCCACACATCTTCGGCCAGCTTCCCGGAAAAACCGCGGAATCCGAACAGCCGAAGAACATCGACGCGCCAATGTGATTCGCTCCCGTATCCGGAGATCTTTCTTCAATGACTGCAGACTTTATTCTCTATAACGGACGCTTCAGCACGCTTGACCGCACCAATG